>NZ_JAYAZJ010000073.1:0-90884 GCF_037273965.1 Claveliimonas sp.
ATGTCATTGGCCTTGCCGGATTTAAGCCGCCGACAAAGGATCTCAATGTAACGGCGGCACTTGCCATCATGAGTATGCTGGTGATTGAGTATTCAGGCATACATAGAAATGGTATGAAGCATTGGGTCTGCCATTTTGCCAAACCCGTTCCCATTGTAGCACCGATCATGGTGATGGAAATCTTTATCCGCCCGTTGTCGCTTTGCATGCGGCTTTTCGGTAATATGCTGGGAGGATTTGTGGTTATGGAACTTGTAAAACAGGTCGTGCCACTTTTAGTACCAATTCCGTTGAGTTTTTATTTTGACATATTCGACGGACTTTTGCAGGCATATGTATTTGTATTTTTGACTGCATTATTTATGAATGAGGAAATGGAATAGAGAAAGAAAAGGAGAGTAAAAGACATGACAGGAACAATTATTGCAATCGGAGCTGCAATCGCAGTATTTACAGGTATTGGAGCAGGTGTTGGTATTGGAATTGCAACAGGAAAAGCAGCAGAGGCTATTGCAAGACAGCCGGAAGCAGAAAGCAAGATCAGCAAAACTCTGATCCTTGGATGTGCTCTTGCAGAAGCTACAGCTATTTATGGTTTCATTATCGGCCTTCTTGTTATTTTCTTCCTCCAGTAGGAATGGAAACCGGAAAGGGAAGACGGAATATATAGAAAGGCAGGTACTGGGAAGTGTTAAGTTTAGACTTTAACTTTGTCCTGGAAATGATAAACCTGGTAGTTCTCTTCCTTCTGCTTCGAAAATTTCTGATCAGACCGCTGACTGATATTATGGAAAAAAGAAAAGCCATGATCGAAGAAGGGCTTCAAAATGCCAGTGATCAAAAGGCACAGGCCCTTGAGATGAAAGAAAAGTATGAACAGGCTTTAAGCGGGGCGAAAGACCAGTCTCGCCAGATGATCGAGCAGGCCAGAGCGGATGCGAAAAAGGAATATGACCGCATTTTGGACGATGCGGGAGAAGAGGCGGAAAAGATCATAAAGACAGCCAGGGAAACCATTGATCTGGAAAGAGAACAGACATTAAGAGAAATGAAAACAGAGGTTGCAGGGCTTGCTGTAGATGCCGCAAGAAAGATACTTACAGAAAACTGCAGCGAAGAAAACAGCCAGGCAATGTATGATCAATTTCTGAAAGAAGCAGGTGACCCCAATGAAAACAGCGAAAAGTAGAGAAGCATACTGTTCCATGGCGTCTATACGTTATGCGAAGGTGCTGTTTGACCTGGAAGTTTCCGAAGAAGCAATCATGGCGGCAGAGCAGATTTTTGAAGAATCCCCGGAACTTGTACAGGTTCTTCAGAATCCGGTGGTGACACTGGAGAAGAAGCATAAGTTGATCGACAGGATTTTTGATCCGTCAATCCGCAATTTTCTTAAGGTAGTGACAGACCACGGAAAGGCCGGAGATATTTCAGAGATATTTGCAGCGTATCGTCAGAAGAAAAATGAGATGTCAGGTATTGTGACTGCGCATCTTGTATACGTGACAGCTCCGACGGACGAGCAGAAGAAAGAAATGGAAAAATTCATATGTGATAAGTTCCATGCCAGGAGTGTGGAGTGGAACATGGAGAAGCGCCCGGAACTGATTGGCGGGTTCCTTCTGCATGTGAATGGCAGGGAGTATGATTACAGCATACAGGGACGCCTGAAGAGATTAGAACAAAAATTGACCTGGAGGTGAAAAACTTGAGTACAATCGGCTCAACAGAAATTATCTCTATTATAAAAGAAGAGATAGAAAATTATGACGTGATAAGCAGAGATCAGGAAGTTGGATATGTTGTCTCTGTTGGAGATGGAATCGCCTCCGTTTATGGAATAGACCATGCCATGTACGGTGAAATTGTGACACTGGAAACAGGTCTGAAAGGTATGGTGCAGGATATCAAGCAGAATGAGATCAGTTGTATCTTGTTTGGAGATGATTCTGATATAAAGGAAGGAACTAAGGTAGCAAGAACCGGTAAAATGGCCGGTATTCCTGTAGGGGAAGCCTATATTGGAAGAATTGTGGACGCCCTTGGTTCTCCTATTGATGGGAAAGGAGAGATTGAGGCGGCAGATTATCGTCCGGTAGAGGAGGAAGCACCGGGGATCGTTGAACGTAAATCCGTAAGCGTTCCGCTGGAAACAGGAATCCTTTCTATTGATTCCATGTTTCCTATTGGCCGGGGACAGCGTGAGCTTATCATCGGTGACCGCCAGACGGGTAAAACGTCTATTGCGCTGGATACCATACTGAACCAGAAAGGGAAGGATGTTATCTGTATTTATGTTGCAATCGGTCAGAAAGCTTCTACTGTGGCTCAGCTTGTAAATACGCTGCGTTCTCACGGCGCTATGGATTATACGACTGTATTTTGCTCTACAGCAAGTGAATGCGCGCCTATGCAGTATATCGTACCTTACTCTGCCACAGCCCTGGCAGAATATTTTATGTATCAGGGAAAAGATGTACTGATCGTTTATGATGATCTGTCGAAACATGCGGTGGCTTACCGTGCGATTTCGCTCCTGTTGGGGAGATCCCCGGGGCGGGAGGCGTATCCGGGAGATGTCTTTTATCTGCATTCCAGACTTTTGGAGAGAAGCAGCCGCTTAAATGAAACAGCAGGAGGAGGTTCTATTACAGCCCTTCCGATCATTGAGACACAGGCGGGAGATGTATCAGCCTACATTCCTACCAATGTAATTTCCATCACGGACGGACAGATTTTCCTGGAAAGTGATCTGTTTAATGCAGGTATGAGACCGGCGGTCAATGTAGGACTTTCGGTTTCCCGTGTGGGCGGCGCGGCACAGACAAAAGCAATGAAGAAGGCTTCGGGAAGTGTGCGTATCGATCTGGCACAGGCAAGAGAGCTGGAATCTTTTACTCAGTTCAGTTCGGATCTTGACGACGCCACAAAAATGCAGCTTAAATACGGAAGCTGTCTGACAGAACTTCTGAAACAGCCGCTTGGAAATCCTTTAAGTCTGCATGCACAGGTAATTACGTTATGTGCAGCGACGCACAAGCTGCTTCTGGATATAGAGACAAAGAAGGTAAAAGAAGTGCAGCTGGAGATGCTGGACTACTTTGACAGGGAATATCCGGAGGTTTGCAGGGCCATCGAAGATAAGAAAGTATTAGATGACGAATTGCTCCAGAAGGTTCTGGATATTGTAAAGGAATTTAAAGAGAAAAGATAAGCAGGTGTGATTATGGCAAATGCAAGAGAATTAAAAGAGCGGATGGCCAGCATCCAGGAAACGAAGAAAATTACAAATGCCATGTACCTGATTTCATCCTCGAAAATGAAGCAGGCGAGAAAAAAGCTGACGGAAACGGAACCTTTCTTCTATGCCATGCAGGCGGAAATCGCAAGAATCCTGCGTCATGTGCCGGACATGCACAGCCATTTCTTTGACCGGAGAGAGAGGATTCCGGAAGAAGAAAGGACGATAGGGTGTATCGTCATTACGGCAGACAAGGGATTGGCGGGAGCCTACAACCACAATGTATTGAAAAAGGCGGAAGAGCTGCTGGCAAAACCAGGCAGACACAAAGTGTTTGTGCTGGGAGAAGTAGGCAGGCAGTATTTTTCCAAAAGGGAGGATGAGCTGGATTCCGAGTTTCGCTACACGGTGCAGGA
The DNA here is from genome assembly GCF_037273965.1 of Claveliimonas sp. Classification (NCBI taxonomy): domain Bacteria; kingdom Bacillati; phylum Bacillota; class Clostridia; order Lachnospirales; family Lachnospiraceae; genus Claveliimonas; species Claveliimonas sp. The sequence continues at coordinate 3,658 of NZ_JAYAZJ010000073.1, forward strand.
TCCAAATCTGTACCGCGCAAGAAAGATTGCGATGGGCATGATTGAATTATTTGAGGAAGGCAAGGTAGATGATATCTACATTATCTATACCCAGATGAAAAATGCACTGCAGGCAGAGACGGAGGAATTAAAGCTTCTTCCTCTGCAGAAAATAGATTTTTCTTCGGAAGAAATGATTGCGGAAGCGGGGGTATACCGGGAATCTGTTACTTTGTATCCTTCGGCTCACAGAGTCATGGACAGTATTGTGCCAAACTATCTGGTAGGAACGATATACGGATGTCTGGTGGAGTCCTACTGCAGCGAGCAAAATTCACGTATGCAGGCTATGCAGAATGCAACAGACAGTGCAACGGATATGCTGGCTGAATTAAATATAACCTATAACCGTGTAAGGCAGGCGGATATTACCCAGGAATTGACAGAGGTAATCGGCGGTGCCAATGCACAGAAAAGGAAGTGAGACAAGGCATTATGACAAAAGGAAGAATTGTACAGGTTATGGGACCTGTTGTAGATGTGGAATTTGATAGTATAGAAGATCTTCCCTTTATCAAGGATGCGCTGGAAGTAGATAACGGCGGCAGACGCTGTGTAATGGAAGTTGCACAGCATGTAGGAAACAATACAGCCCGCTGTATCATGCTTGCTTCCAGTGACGGACTTTGTAAAGGGATGGAAGTAACCGCAACCGGAGCAGGAATTAAGGTGCCGGTAGGAGAGCAGACGCTTGGACGCCTTTTTAATGTACTTGGCGAAACCATTGATGATAAGGAAAAGATCAGTGAAGATACAGAACATTGGGTGATCCACAGAAAAGCTCCCAGCTTTGAGGATCAAAGCCCGGCTGTAGAAGTCCTGGAAACGGGGATCAAGGTCATTGACCTTCTGACCCCATATGCAAAAGGTGGTAAGATTGGTCTTTTCGGAGGTGCGGGAGTCGGAAAAACTGTCCTTATCCAGGAGCTGATCCATAATATTGCTACAGAGCACGGCGGATATTCTATTTTCACCGGAGTCGGAGAGCGTTCCCGTGAAGGAAATGACCTCTGGACAGAAATGAGTGAATCAGGTGTTCTGAATAAGACGGCCCTGGTATTCGGGCAGATGAATGAGCCGCCTGGAGCTCGTATGCGTGTGGCGGAGACAGGTCTTACTATGGCAGAATACTTCCGGGATCAGGAACATCAGAATGTGCTGCTTTTTATCGACAATATTTTCCGTTTTGTTCAGGCCGGATCAGAAGTGTCCGCGCTTCTGGGACGTATGCCTTCCGCTGTAGGATATCAGCCCACCCTGGCAAACGAGATGGGTGCCCTGCAGGAGCGCATTACATCTACAAAGAACGGATCTGTTACTTCTGTGCAGGCAGTTTACGTTCCGGCGGACGATTTGACAGACCCGGCGCCGGCCACAACATTCTCCCATCTGGATGCTACAACCGTTCTATCCCGTAAGATCGTGGAGCAGGGTATTTATCCTGCTGTGGATCCTCTGGAATCCACTTCCCGTATTCTGGAGGCAGACGTAGTCGGAGAAGAGCATTACATGGTAGCACGCCGCGTACAGGAGATTCTTCAGAAATATAAAGAGCTGCAGGATATTATTGCGATTCTTGGTATGGAAGAACTGTCAGAGGAAGATAAAATGACAGTAAACCGTGCAAGAAAGATTCAAAGATTCCTGTCTCAGCCATTTTCAGTAGCAGAGACATTTACAGGAATCCCCGGAAAATATGTGCCTTTAAAAGAAACTATCCGCGGATTCAAGGCGATCATAAATGGTGAAATGGACGAATATCCTGAAAATGCGTTTTTCAACGTAGGAACGATAGATGAGGTTATAGAAAAGGCAAAGGCGGAAGCGAAGGAGTAAGCGCTTATGAAAACATTTCATCTAAGAGTTATATCCAGTGATAAAATTTTTTATGACGGGCAATGCGAAAATTTGATCCTTCCTATTGAGGACGGACAGTTCAGCGTACTGGCCCACCATGAAAATATGGTCGTGGCAGTAGAAATCGGTGAACTGCACCTGAAAACTCCGGAAGGGGAATGGATTACGGCAGCAGTGTCACAGGGATTTGCAGAAATCATCAACAACCGGGTTTCCGTCCTCGTCAATGCGGCAGAACGGCCCGAAGAAATAGATGTCAAAAGAGCAGAAGAGGCAAAACAAAGAGCAGAAGAACGACTGCGCCACAAACAAAGCCTTCAGGAATACTACTTGTCACAGGCATCCCTCGCAAGAGCCATGGCCCGCCTCAAAACATCAAAACATAAGCATTGGAATATCTGATGGCAACGAGCCATGCAAAAGTATGTGAAAAAGGATTCGCGTTGTGTTTACACAAAAGCGGGTCCTTTTTCGCGTACTTTTATAGGGCGAGAGCCCGAGATCGCCGCGGCGCGAAGCGATGAGGCGATCGGCATGGCGAGGAAAGAAAATCTAGTCAAAGGGCGAGAGCCCGGGACCGAGAGTATGGCGGAGCCATAGTCGAGGTGGCATGGCGAGTGGAGAAAATCTGGTTTAGGGCGAGAGCCCGGGACCGAGAGTATGGCAGAGCCATAGTCGAGGTGGCATGGCGAGTGGAGAGGTCTTACTTGTGGGCTTCCGGCATATCCGTTATAATAAGGAAAACGACGAGAGGCAAAGGAGGCAGCACATGAAAAAGTTAAAAACAAGATGGACCGATCAGGTTAAGGAAAGCCAAGGCCAGGTGCTGCAGGAATATCCCCGGCCTTCCATGAAACGGGAAAGCTATCTGAATCTCAATGGATTCTGGGACTATGCTATCATGGGGACGAAGCGTATTCCGGACCGATTTGACGGGAAAATACTGGTGCCATTTTCTCCGGAGGCGCCTCTTTCCGGGGTGGAAAGACAGCTTCGGCCAAGGCAGGTGCTGTGGTACAAAAGGATCCTGCCCCGGGAAGTGAGAAAAGAGAATGGGAAAAGATGGCTTCTGCATTTCGGCGCCGTGGATCAGTTTGCGGCTGTATATATAAATAAGATATTGGTAACGAAACACCTTGGCGGATATCTGCCCTTTACTGCAGATGTAACAGATGCCCTGAAAGAAGGAGAAAATGAGCTTTTAGTGGCAGTAAGAGATTTTACGGATCACTCCTATTACAGCCGGGGAAAGCAGAAACTTGCGAAAGGCGGAATGTTTTATACTGCACAGAGCGGAATCTGGCAGACCGTATGGATGGAGCAGGTTCCCGGCCGATATATTACAGAGATAAAGACTACACCTCTATTTGATGAAGAAATGATTGAAATAACAGTGTGTTCTAACAGGGGTGGAAGATTTACAGTGGAAATTTCTTCGGAGGAAATGCAGCCCGTAGAAGCTAAAGGGGAAGCAGGGGTCCCTTTACAGATTCCGATTCAAGAGATGCATCCCTGGAGTCCGGAAGATCCGTTTCTGTATCAGATGACAGTTACATTTGGAGAAGATACAGTGGACAGTTATTTTGCTATGCGCAAGATCTCGGCCAAAAAGGATGAGAAAGGTATTTTAAGGCCGTTTTTAAACAACCGTCCATATCTGCAGAAGGGAGTGCTGGATCAGGGATACTGGCCGGATGGACTCTATACTGCGCCGACCGATGAAGCGTTGGAATTTGATATTAAAGAGATGAAGCGACTGGGATTCAATATGCTTCGCAAGCACATTAAGATTGAGCCGGAACGCTGGTATTATCACTGTGACCGCCTGGGAATGCTGGTGTGGCAGGATATGGTCTGCGGAGGCCGTCCGTACAAGCGCTGGTATGTCACTTACATGGCAAATGCATTTGAAAAAATAAATCTGCGTGTGACGGATCGTACATATGGGCTCCTTGGGAGAAGAGAAGGGAAAAGCCGGGAAATTTTTGTAGAAGAAATGAAAGAGACTATCCGGCTTCTGCAGAATCATCCGTCTATCATTACATGGGTCCTTTTCAATGAAGGTTGGGGGCAGTTCGATGCGAAAGAGATTACGGCGGCTGCCAGGGAACAGGATGAAACACGTTTGGTGGATCAGGCCAGCGGCTGGTTTGATCAGGCCGGTGGAGATTTCCGGAGTATCCATAATTATTTCTTTGAGTTGAAACTTAGAGCAGACAAGAGGATTACTGCGCTGACAGAATTTGGCGGTTACTGCTGGAGGGTTCGGGAGCACAGCATGTACAGTAAAGTATATGGATACCGCATTTTCGGAAGTAAAAGAGAACTGACACGGGGATATTCACAATTGATGCGGAAACAGATTATTCCGAAACTGGCGGAGGGACTGTCTGTGACCATTTACACCCAGCTTTCTGATGTGGAGGAAGAAGTAAATGGAATTTATACCTATGACAGAGAAATGCTGAAAATAGAGGAAGAAGTTTTGAAGGAGTGGAATGAGCAGTATGATATATGATCTGAATGGTATTCCTGTGCAGATAGAGTATCGCAGGATTAAGAATATTAATCTGTATATCAGACCTCCGGCAGGGGAGGTGCTTGTGACTGCGCCGAAAGGAACACCTTCTGGACGGATTAAAAAATTTGTGGACTCAAAAGAGGAATGGATCAGGCTCCATCAGGAGAAGATGAGGGAGCAGGCAGGAAAAGGAGAGGCAGGGCAGCCCACAAAGGGGCAGATTGAGAAAATGAAAAAACAGGTACTGCAATATGCGAAAAAGTGGGAGCCGGTTATGGGAGTACACGCTTCCGGGTGGACCTTTAGATGGATGAAGACGAGATGGGGCAGCTGTACGCCGAGGACAGGAAAGATCAGACTGAATACAAAGCTGATTTTCTGTCCGGAAGAGTGTCTGGAATATGTGCTGGTGCATGAGCTGTGCCATTTGATCGAGCCAAGTCATAATCAGCGTTTCCAGAATTATATGACAAAATTTCTTCCGGACTGGAAGATAAGAAGAAAGAGGTTGAGGGAGTCAGGAGTATGATCTACACATGGCTTGCAGATATTTCAAAATTGACGGAAGAGAAGTGCTTTAAGAAATTTTATGAGCTTGTGCCGGAAGAGCGAAAAAGGAAAGCAGACAGGCTCCGGTTTCCGATGGACCGTGCCCAGAGTGTGGGAGCCTGGATTTTATGGGAGAAAATGAAATCTTATTACGGCTGGAGTGGAGAAGAAACTTTTAACTTGTCTCACTCTGGGAAGTATGTCCTTTGCAGTGCCTCTGACCGGGAGGGGGAAATGGTCGGATGCGATATTGAAACGGTCAAAGAAGCAAGGATGAAGGTGGCGGAAAGATTTTTTTGTCCGGGGGAGATGGCACATATTCAAAAACAGGATGGCGACAGGAACCGGGCGGATGCATTTTTCAGGTATTGGGTGCTGAAAGAAAGCTTTATGAAAGCGGTGCGCCTGGGAATGAAGCTTGATACAAGAAAATTTGAGATAGAATTTGACAAAGAAGATCATCCGGTACTTGTGAAAAAGCCGGAGGAATTTCCGGAAAGATTTTTTTATAAAGAATATCAGATGGACGGTGTAAACGCTAAAATGGCGGTGTGCAGTACATCGGATCAGTTTGCGGAAATACAAGTGACAGAGCTGGAAAGCGAAATCCCGGATTGACGGATATCTTATGTTTTGATAAAATATTTATGGGAAAAAGATAGGTTTATGAAGAAATAAAAAAGTTTACTAAAGAAAATTTGTAGACCTTCAGGGAGAGTATATTTCAATTGAATAAGGAGGAATATCATGTTAGATCTTACATTCGGAGAACAGGTCAAAATTATCTTAAGCCGAAAAGGCATGACGATCAAAGAACTCGCAGAGATAATTGAAGAGCGGACCGGGAAGAAGATGTCCCGGCAGAATCTGACTCAGCGTTTGGGAAGGGATAATTTCCAGGAGCAGGATATGCGCATGATTGCCGAAATTCTGGAATGCCCGTTCCATCTTAGTATTTTAGGGGAAGCCAAGGCAGAGGAAGAAAAGGAAAACAGGCAGGCTGCGCCGACGGAGGCGGAGCTTACTTTGCTTACCAAAAAGAAGAAAAGAAAGGAGAAGAAAATTCCGGCGGAAAGAGATATTACAATCGGAGAGCTGATGGATATTCATCATAGCCTGGATGAGTTGGAAACAGCTCCGGAAACAGAAGAACTGGAAGCAGACATTGCAGCGGCAGATGATTCGGAACCGGATGAGGTAATACCGGAAGAAGAACCCCAGGAGACGATCCGGGAAGAGGCAGAGGAGAAGGAAGAGGAGCCACAGGAAGAGCTGCAGAAAGAAGTGGTACAGGAAAGTGAAAAACCGGTTAAAAAGCAGAGAGGAAGCTGGAGAGATTTCTTCCAGAGAAGAGTAAGAAAAGAAGACGCAAAGACGGAACAGGAAGTCCAGGAAGAAAAAGAAGAAAATGCCATGGAAGTTTCCGATGAAATATCAGAAGCGTTGTCAGATGGAACGGAGGAAAAAGACCGGGAGAGTAAGGAGCAGAATAGTTCGGAAGAAGAAATAGAAAACAGACAGGCAGAAGGTGAGATGGATCTGCCGGGGGATCCGGAGGAAGAGGATTTGGAAAAAGGCGAGGTAAATCCTTATACCGGCCATGAATATGAGACAAATACTGTGCGTATGCATCCGAAACGAATTGGATATGTACAGGTCTATGACAGGAGCAACCACCAGTGGACAGATATGACAGAATGGGCTTTCCTGGGATATCAGGAGAGAAAGAAAGCGTTGCTTGGAAATGATTATGAGCCTCCGATTTATTTAGATTAACGGGAAGAGCAAAAGGTAGGATTTGCTTTTGGAGGAAACAGGAAAGGCGGTGCGGTATTCGGTGAAATGGGAACAGCTTTTGTCGCCGCAAAGAAGCAGAGAGAGCAGCAGAAAATATGGCAGATCAACAGATTTGCGAAGTGAATTTGAGAAGGATTACCACCGCATTATTGGCAGTGCTTCTTTTAGGAGGCTGCAGGATAAGACGCAGGTATTTCCTTTGGATAAAAGTGATTTTATCAGAACGAGACTGACGCATTCTCTGGAAGTGTCGTCTCTGGCGAAATCATTGGGACAAAACATCGGGGAAAATATTCTTGCATATAAAAAGAACCCGGAGTTTACCCCGCAGATGAAAGAGGATATCTGCAATATTCTTCAGTGTGCCGGATTGATCCATGACATTGGGAACCCGCCCTTTGGACATTTCGGAGAAACAGCTATACGGGAATGGTTTCGGAGGAATCTTTCAAAGCTTACTTTTCATGGGAAGCTGATAGAAGATGTGCTGACGGAACAGATGAAAGAGGACTTTTATCATTTTGAAGGGAATGCCCAGGCGCTTCGGCTGGTGACCAAGCTTCATTTCCTGGTTGATGAAAACGGGATGAATCTGACCTATGCTCTTTTGAATACGATCGTAAAATATCCAGTTCCCTCGGTGGGGATTCGGGAGGATTCGGAAGATATTAAAGAGAAGAAGATGGGCTACTACTATGCGGATGAAGATATGTTCCGCGAAATACAGCAGGCCACAGGGACAAATGGCTGCAGGCATCCCCTGACATTCATTTTGGAAGCGGCGGACGACATAGCCTACAAAACGGCAGACATCGAAGACGCGTTTATAAAAGGCTTCATTTCCTACTATTTTCTGCTACAGGAACTGGAGAAACTTGAAAATAATAATAAAAATGAAAAAGTTTCTTTTAATCCAGCACAGAAATTAGCCCAGTTATATGAAAGAGGATTGGAAAAGAAGGTAAGAAATCCGGAGGAATATGCGGTTAAGAACTGGATCGTAAGAGCGCAGGGATTCCTCATATCATGCGCGACCTTTGGATTTACATCCAACTATAAAGAAATTATGGAGGGTACCTATAAACATGACCTGTTTTATGGGACCTTTGCAGAAGAGCTGATGGAACTGCTGGGAAGAATGGCTTATCAGCAGGTTTTTACCTCCAGGCCCATTTACCGGATGGAGGTGGCAGAAGCGGTTATGATCGATTATCTGATGGACTGTTTTGTGAGTGCGATCATCAAATATGATGATCCGGGAGAAGAGCTGGATTCCATTGATGAGAGGATGGTTTCCTTCATATCCAGTAACTACAAAAATGCCTATCATTATCATGCAAAAGGAAAAACGGACGTGGAAAAACTCTATCTTAGGCTGCTGCTTGTTACAGATTATATCTGCGGCATGACAGACAGTTACGCAAAGCGGCTTTATCAGGAGCTGAAAGCGATTCTGTAAGGAAGAGGCATTTTCCGTGGGTGTGGCGAATAGATTGTGATAACCAAACAAAGAATGGAAGTGGAGGTTTGAAACGGTTTATTCGCTATTTGTATGAATACCAGAATGGACAGCGAATCCGAAATGTAGGATTTGTCAAGGTAGAACAGCAGGATGAAAATACGGTGGTACATATTCATGGAAAGGGGCTTCACCTTGCAGAAGATAAGACGTTGAAAGTCTATATTTTTTATTTAAAAGGAGGACAATGCATCGGGATCTGGCAGGGGGACATTGAACATGTAAATCCGGCAGTCAATTATCGACTTTTTTTTACTCCTGAAGATACGGGAAGGCGGGAAAATTATTCTCGTATTGAAGGCGTTATTCTGGAAAACGGAAGCAAAAGGCGGTTTGCAGCAGTATGGGATGATACTCCGGCAGCTGTGGAACAAATGCGGCCGTGGAAAGAAGATCCGGAACCGGATATTTTAGAGATGACACAGAGAAAGGCCGAAGAAGAACAGATCCGGACGCAGGAAGATGAAGTATGTGAGGAAGAGATGGATGGCAAGATGTCAGAGGATGATTGGATAGATACCGGCGAGGAAGAAGGAAAAGTAGAAGAGAGGGGATCAGAGGAGAGATCTCGGTCTTCGTCAGATGGGGTTCGGTATATCAAGATCCAGCGCCAGGATATTGCAGGGCTGAAACGATGCGAATGGCGGCTTGCCAATAATAGTTTCCTGCTACATGGGTATTACAATTATCATCATCTTCTCCTGATAGAAGAAGGAGAACAGTGTTTGCTGGGGGTTCCGGGCGTGTATCATGCCAGAGAGGCCCAGGCGGCAGAAGCATTTGGCTTTCCGCAGTTCCGGCGGATCGCAGATGATGAGATAGCCCTGGAGGCGGATGAGAAAAACGAAGAAGATGATTTTGGGTACTGGTGCCGCCAGGTGAAACGGTAGCAGTTTGGGACGTAACAAAGTTTAACTTTGTTACGTCCCAAACTGCACTAATCGGTGGGTAAAAATGAAGAAAGTGGTGGGTAAAAATGAAAGATACGGATGAAAAGTATATGAAGGAAGCGTTGAAGCAGGCGAAGAAGGCCTATGCGCTGGAGGAAACGCCGATCGGATGTGTGATCGTGCACGAGGGAAAAATTATCAGCAGGGGGTATAATAGAAGAAATACGGACAAGAACCCACTGGCTCATGCGGAGATTACGGCAATTCGAAAAGCCAGCAAAAAGCTGGGGGACTGGCGGTTGGAGGGGTGTACTTTGTATGTGACGCTGGAACCATGTCAGATGTGTGCGGGGGCAATCATCCAATCCCGCATGGATCGAGTAGTGATCGGATGTATGAATCCGAAAGCAGGCTGCGCAGGTTCTGTTTTAAATCTTCTTCAGGTGGACAGGTTTAACCACCAGGCGGATGTAACGCGAGGGGTGTTGGAAGAGAAGTGTTCGGAACTGATGAAATCGTTTTTCAGGGAACTGCGGGAGAAAAAAAAGAAGAAGGAAGGTGCCTGATAAATGGGACCTTCCTTCTTTATATATACACGATGTCGGATTTCTTTTTTTGTGCATTGCGCTTCGAACTGGGCCAACAGACGTTACCTTGGCAGTTTACTCAACCCAGGCACCCTCACGGCACCCGGAAGGTTCCGCTTAGTGCTGCTTCGTTCCCGACCTGACACGGTTCACGGATTTCCGTCGCGTAAGACCCGGATATCAACGTCACTTACCAAGGGCAGCCCTGCCAGCTTTCGCCCTCTGCGCAATATCACCCCTGCTATAGCGGATTGCAGGTTCAAGGTACCGCTACCACCCCGGCTGCACGGTTCACTATTTTACCTTGTTTTGGGAAAAATGTCAATGAACCTTGCACATATTTCATTGTAAATTCCTATGGAATATAGTAGAATAACAGGCATGATGAAGAAGAAAATTGTGTTAGCAGCTATAAATGCAAAATATATTCATTCCAACCTGGCGGTGTACAGCCTGAAAAGCTATGCACAGGCTTGTTTTGTGATGCCTGGCTCTAAAGAGAACAAAGAATCCAAAGAGTCTGCCGGCAGCGGATCGTGCACGGAAAGCGATGGACCTTATATAGAAATTGCAGAATATACCATCAATCAGCAGGAGGATGCGATTCTGGAGGATCTCTATAAAAGACAGCCGGATATGCTCTGCTTCTCCTGCTATATATGGAATATTTCCATGGTAGAAGATCTTATCAGGGAAACAGCCAAAATTCTTCCCGATACCGAAATCTGGCTGGGAGGACCGGAAGTGTCTTTCGATGCGCCTGCCATGCTGGAACAATTTCCTGAAGTGAAAGGAATCATGAAGGGTGAGGGGGAAGAAACCTTTGCAGCTCTTGTGTCCGGGGAGAATAAAAGCTGCTTAAAGGGAATTGTCTGGAGAAATGAAAAGGGAGAGATTGAGGACCATCCCTGGAGAGAGGTCATGGATCTGGACAGAGTTCCGTTTGTCTATGGGGATATGAAAGAATTTGAGCATAAGATCATATATTATGAAAGCAGCCGGGGATGTCCGTTCTCTTGCAGTTACTGTCTGTCTTCCGTAGATAAAAAGCTTCGCTTCCGAAGTCTGGAGCTGGTGAAACAGGAACTGCAGTTTTTCCTGGAACACAAGGTCCCCCAAGTGAAGTTTGTGGACCGGACATTTAACTGCAGTCACCGTCATGCGATGGAGATTTGGAAGTATATCCGGGAGCATGATAATGGTGTTACCAATTTTCATTTTGAAATATCTGCAGATCTTCTGACAGAGGAAGAGATTGAATTGATGGGGGCCATGAGGCCGGGACTGATTCAGCTGGAGATTGGCGTGCAGTCTACGAATCCCGACACTATCAGAGAAATTCATCGGACGATGCAGTTTGATAAGATTGCTGAAAAGGTGAAGAAAATTCAAAAAAATCACAACATTCATCAGCACCTGGATCTGATAGCGGGATTGCCTGGTGAAGATCTGGCAAGTTTTTCGACTTCGTTTGATGATGTTTATCGCCTGCATCCCGATCAGCTTCAACTCGGTTTTTTGAAAGTGCTGAAGGGTTCCTTTATGGAAACGCGGAAAAAGGACTACCGCCTTGTCTGCAAAAGCAGTCCTCCTTATGAGGTCCTTAGTACAAAGTGGCTTTCTTATGCTGATATACTTATTTTAAAAGGCGTGGAAGAGATGGTGGAGGTTTATTACAACAGCGGACAGTTTACACTTTCTGTAGAATGTCTGGAGAAAAATGTAAAATCTCCCTTTGATCTGTATAGAAACCTGGCGGAATTTTACGAAAGAAAAAGACTCAATTCCCTTCAGCATTCCCGGCCGGCAAGATATCAGATCTTTTTGTCTTATATTGAAGAAACTTTTCCGGAAGAGAAAGAGAAGTTCAGGGAATGCCTGGTTTTTGATTATTATCTGCGGGAGAATGCCAAGAGCCGTCCTGAGTTTGCCGGGGAATACCTGGTAGAAAAGGAAGCAGCGCGCCTTTTCTATGAGAGGGAGGAAAAGGAACACATATACCTTCCTCATTACATGGAATATGACAGAAATCAGATGAGGAGAATGACGCATCTGGAATATTTTCCATTGAAAGGCAGGTACATTTTGTTCGATTACAGCAGGAGAGATCCATTGACAAAAGATGCGCTGTGGCTGGAGGTGAAAGTGCCGGAGCGGATTGGAAACGGGAGTGACCGGCAGGTTGCAAAAAGCGAATAAAGAGTTTAAAATGTAGGCAGCAGAGTTGAAGAAGAGAGGAATATCAGAAAATGAATTTTAATAATAAGAAAACGAGAAGGGTCATCGCTATCGTTATTATGATTGTGATTGTTGCTATGGTAGCAACATCAGTGATTCCTTCGATTATGGTGTAGACCGGATTTAACATGAGAAGAAATAAGATGGAGTGAGAATAAAGAGGTGAAATCATGACGTCAGAAAGAAGGCGCCGTAAAGTCACAAGAAGAATGAGCCTGAAAAGGAAAAGGAGGATGACAGTTCTGTTTTTTGCAGCAGTTTTTCTGATCCTTCTTGTTTTTGCAGGCTCTTATCTTGCGCTTAGAAAATATGTAAATACAGTAGAAGGAGATATTATCGCGGACAATATCAGCATCGGGACAGTAGATGTGTCGGGGTTGACAAGGAACCAGGCGAAGGAACTGCTTGAGGAGCATCTGGCAGAAGACCGGGCTGTAACCGTTTCACTGAAAACGGAAAATGGAAGTGCCGATGCTACATTGGAAGAGTTGGGACTTTCTTCTGATGATCTGGACAGCCTTACAAAAGAGGCGGTAGATTACGGGAAAAAGGGAAGTGTCTGGACCAGATACCGCCGTATGAAGAGGTTGGAAGCGGATGGTCTTGTGATCCGGGAAAAGTTCACTTTGGATAAAGAGTTGACAGAGGCCGTTTTAAATGAGCGGGCAGTTCCTCTGATAAAGGGAGCCCAGGATGCGGCAATAGAGAAAACTGCCACAGGCTTTAAGATCACCCCTGAACAGGAAGGAAAAGCGGTGGACATAGAAGCAACGATTGAAGTCATTACAGAGCAGCTGAATCAGGAATGGAATCATGAAGATTTTTCTGTGGAGGTTTCTACCAAGAAAGAAGAGCCGGAAATTACTGAGGAGGATCTCTCGGAAATTCAGGATGAACTGGGAAGTTTCTGGACAGATGCCGGAGGAGGAGAACGATGGAATAATTTGAAGACCGGGACGGAAAGGCTGAACGGTAAGATCCTCATGCCGGGAGAAACGTTGTCTGTAGGGCAGGTTACCGGACCATATACTGCTGAAAACGGATATGTGGAAGCCGGCGCCTATGAGAACGGACAGGTCGTCTCGGATTACGGCGGAGGCATATGCCAGGTATCTACAACTCTTTACAATGCAGTGATCTATGCGGAGCTTGAGATAGTGGAGCGTGCGCCTCATTCCATGACAGTGGCCTATGTAAAACCGTCCAGAGATGCGGCAATCGCAGGAGACTATCTGGATTTTAAATTCAAAAATTCCTATGATACGCCGATCTATATATACGGAGAAATTAACAGCAGCAACCAGCTTCAGTTTATTATATACGGCAAAGATACAAGGCCGGAAGGCAGGAAAGTGGAATACGAAAGCGAGACAGTCAGCACGACAGAGCATGGAACAACATATAAAGAAAATCCGGAGGCGGCCTTTGGAACAATGACAAGTACCGGCAGTCCTCACGATGGCGTTGAGGCAAGGCTCTGGAAGATTGTCTATGAGGATGGCGAGGAGGTAAGCCGGGAAGTCTTTAATACAAGCAGTTATTCGGCTTCAGATGAAATTATTGAAGTGGGAACGGCCGGAGGCAGTGAAGAGGCAGTAGCAGCACTGCAGTCAGCTATCGCTTCCCAGGATGCGGCTAAGATCTCGGAAGCAGTCAGCAAAGGCGGCGGTCAGGCAACGGAGAATCAGGAAGATGCTGCAGCGCAGCAGACTGACGAACAGGCCCGGGAGCAGTCGTAAAATAAGACCGGAGAATGGAGTATGAGAAACAAATCCATGGATAAAGAGAATAAATATGAAGCAGTGGCAGAAACGTCTGTTTTGTACGGAAACAACCGCGCTTTGGCAGCCCTGGCATTTTATCATGGAATGTATGCGATGGCGGCCGCTGAAGCGGAAGGCCTTAAAGTAAAAGCCAGGATTCAGGCGCCCGCCGGGACGGAAAAATCTTATGTGTCCTGGCTGAAGCAGGATTTAAGAGAGAAAAGCAAAAAAGAGGGGATCCGAAAGGCGGAAATAGAAACGGCGGTGAATGGAGCTCTTCTTGTTCCTGAAGTGACCGTCACCATCAGCGGAGTGACAGAAAAAAAGAGAAAAGGGTCAAAAGAAGCGGAAGAAAAAGCGGTTGTCATGACAAAATGGGCCGGCATGGAAGGAATGCTTAGAATCGTATCGGAAAAACAGGAAGAGCTGTCCGGCCATTTTGCGCCTGCATTTTTAAGAGAAATACAGAAATATCAAATCTGTCCGGAAGATCTTCGGGAAATCGATGCAGTGAGGGAGAGCGGAGCAGATATTGTGCTGCATGTGGGCCATGGAGGGATACTTGCCGCGCTGTGGCGCCTGGCAGAGCAAACCGGTGGCGGAATGAGGATCGATATGAAGAAGATCCCCGTTTTACAGGAAACCATAGAGGTATGTGAGTATTTCCGGCTGAATCCTTATCAGCTTACGTCAGCCGGCTGTTTCCTCTTTACCGTATCAGATGGAGAGAAGGCGGTGCAGATGCTGGAGAAAAGAGGCATTGCAGCACGGATGATCGGGAGAATAACTGCCGGCAGAGACAAGGTGATCCAAAATGGAGAGGAGATCCGTTATCTGGACCGGCCTGCTCCGGATGAGATCTTCAAATTATATCAGTGACGAAAAGGAGAAAAACAGATGTTGAATATTGTGTTGCATGAGCCGGAGATTCCGGCCAACACAGGGAATATCGGAAGGACCTGTGTGGCTGCCGGAGCCAGGCTTCATCTGATCGAACCTCTTGGCTTCCGTCTGGATGAAAAAAGCCTGAAGAGGGCCGGCATGGACTATTGGAAAGACCTGGATGTAACAACGTACATCGACTATGAAGATTTTCTGGAGAAAAATCCGGGAGCAAAAATCTACATGGCAACGACAAAAGCTGAAAAAATATATACAGAAGTAAATTATGAACCGGACTGTTATATCATGTTCGGAAAGGAAAGTGCAGGAATACCAGAGGAGATTTTGGTAAAACATAAAGAAGAAAGTATCCGGATCCCGATGGTAGGAGACATTCGCTCGCTGAATCTGGGAAATTCTGTTGCGATTGTACTGTATGAAGCGCTTAGACAAAATAATTTTGCAGGAATGTGCAAAGAAGGGCATTTACACCGTTTGGAATGGGAGTAAAAGCCCTTTTTTTATGCCATTATAGAGGCCTGAAATCACCTGTGCGACAAGACTGATTAAATGGGAAATTGTTTGAATTGAGTGATTATTGCAGGAGATGATTTAAAAAGTTGAGACTTTAAACTGGACTTTTCTACTGATTCATAGTAAAATCTTAACTACAAGAGAGGTGGTGAACACATGGTAGAGGAAACCATTAAGTCCATAAAGGAGACAGAAAAGCAAGCAGAAGAGCTTGTAAAACAGGCAGAAGAAAAATGCCGGGGTATCCTTGATCATGCATCGGTGGAAGCGAAGGAGATGAAGGATAAGACGCTCGAAGATGCAAAATCCAAAGCTGAGGCGGAGATGGACGCTGCCCGGGCCGAGGGAGATGAGACAGCGAAAAAAGCGCTCGAAGAGGTAAATGTGCAGGTCGCTGCTCTCAAAGAAGAAGCGGGGAAAAAGATGGATGAAGCTGTTCAGACCGTCATTGATAACCTCGTCTGATGTGGGAAGGACCATCACAAAAACAGGAAAAGGAGGGATGAGTCTATGGCAGTATTGCAGATGCAAAGAGTCAGTATCTGTGCGCTGAAGAAGGACCGGAAGTCGATTCTGGAGAAGCTGCAGTCCATGGGGATCCTGGAAATCAGCCAGGTGGCCGATGAGGATGACGCATTTTCCAGAATGGATACCATGAATGCCCGGGTCAGCTTTGAAAAAAAAGCCAATATTGCGGATCAGGCGTTGGATGTACTGGATGGATACGCTCCGGAGTCAAAATCCATGTTTGCTTCGTTGGAAGGCAAAAAGCTGATCGGCAGCAGCCGATTCCAGTCAGCGGTTGCCGACAAAGAGAAAATCATGGATACGGCTGCTGATCTGATCCAGACCAGTAAGGTTATTGCAGAGAAAAAGGCGGCGATCCTGAAGCTTGAAAATCAGATTGAAAGTCTGACCCCGTATCTTTCTCTGGAAGTTCCAATGAACTATTCCGGAACAAAAAAAGTTGCCATGTTCATAGGGACCATGGCGGCGGAGACGCAGCTTCAGGACGTATACAGCACTCTGGCAGAGCAGCTCCCCGAAGTGGAAGCTGTCGATATACAGATCATATCATCTGATCAGGATGCGGTATATCTGGCGGTCCTTTGTATGAGAGAAGACGCGTCAAAGGTGGAAGAAGTCTTGAGATCAGCGGGATTTGCCAGACCGGCACAACTGTCGGAGGAAGTACCGTCTGTTAAGACGCAGGAGCTGAAAGAAAGCATACAACAATTGAATAATGAAATCAAAGAGCAGGAAGACAAGATCAAGTCCTGTGCCGAAGAGAGGGAGCGGCTGAGATACATTTCAGACTATTTCCGCATGAGAGCTGAGAAATATGAGGTGCTGGGAACCCTGCCCCAGTCACAGAGGACATTTGTCATCAGCGGATACACAGCCAAAAAATTTGTGCCTGCGCTGGAAAAAGCCATTGGCGCAAATTACGACTGTGTAATGGATGTAGAAGAAGTGGGAGAGGAAGAAGAAGTTCCCACCATTCTTCAAAACAACAGTTTTTCCAGGAGCTGGGAAGGAATCGTGGAATCCTATGGTCTTCCGAAAAGAGGAGAATTTGACCCGACAACGATCATGTCATTTTTCTATGTATTTTTCTTTGGCATGATGCTGTCAGATGCGGCATACGGAGCAATTTTGGCAATTGCCTGCTTTGTCCTGCTGAAGAAATTTCCGCGTATGAGTCCCGGAATGTACCAGTCTATCAAACTGTTTATGTTCTGTGGAATTTCCACTGTCATTTGGGGAATCCTGTTTGGCGGATACTTTGGAAATATTGTGGATGTGGTATCGGCAAAATTTTTCGGAACAACGATCACACCGGCGGCATTATGGTTTATTCCTTTGAATGATCCGATGAAGCTGCTGGTATACTCTATGCTATTTGGCGTGATTCATCTTTTTGTAGGGCTGGGAATTAAAGGATATATGTGCATTAAAAACAGACAGTTTATGGACTTTTTCTGTGATGTGGTGTTATGGTTCTGCCTGGTTGTGGGATTGATCCTGATGCTGCTTCCGAGCAGTTTGTTTGCATCTATCGCCCAGACAGAGATCGTATTCCCGGATGTGGTGAATCTTATGGCCAAGGTTTTGGCGATTTTTGGAGCAGTCGGAATTGTTCTGATGTCGGGGCGGGGAACGAAAAACCCAGGGATCAGACTTGCTCTTGGAGCATACGATCTCTACAATATTACCGGCTGGTTAAGCGATGTGCTGTCCTATTCTCGTCTGCTGGCGCTGGGATTGGCAACGGGAGTTATTGCTTCTGTTATCAACCAGATGGGAAGCATGGTGCCGAATAATATTTTCGGAATTATTGCATTTATTGTTATTTTTATTGTAGGTCATGCACTGAATCTGGCGATCAACCTGCTGGGAGCATATGTGCATACAAATCGTCTGCAGTTTGTGGAATTTTTCGGTAAATTTTATGAAGGTGGAGGAAAACCTTTTGAGCCTTTCTGTGCAGACACGAAATATGTAGATATTAAGGAGGAAACATAGGTTATGAATATTTTGGAAAATTTAGGAATTGTATATGCTTTGCTTGGTGCAGCAGTAGCAGTATTATTTGCAGGATGCGGTTCGGCCATTGGTGTAGGTATTGCAGGTCAGGCAGCAGCCGGCGTTGTAACAGAAGATCCGAGTAAATTTGCAAAAGTTCTGGTCATCCAGCTTCTGCCTGGTACACAGGGACTTTACGGACTGCTGGTCGGATTCATTACACTGTCCAAGATCGGTATCCTCGGAGGGGGAATTGCAGATATCAGTGTACAGACAGGACTTCTGATCCTTGCAGCATGCCTGCCGGTTGGTATTGTGGGACTGATCTCCGGTAAATCACAGGGACAGGCAGCAGCGGCTTCTATTGGAATCGTGGCAAAGAAACCGGATCAGTTCGGTAAAGCGATGCTGTTCCCTGCGATGGTTGAGACATACGCCATCCTTTCTCTTCTGATTTCTTTCCTGGCAGTAAACGGAATCCAGGTATAGTGAAAAGAAACCAAAAATAAAGGGAGAAAAAGGAGAGCTGAAAATGACTGGATTAGAAAAAATGAAAAGCCAGATCCTGGATGAAGCGAAAGCAACTGCTGACAGCAAGATCCAGGAGGCCGAAAACCAGGCAAAAGAGATCCTGGATACGGCCACACAGGAAGCGGCAAAAGCTGCAGACGGCATCTCCCAGAAATCAGCGGCAGAAATTGCAAATTATAAGGAGCGGGTGGCATCTTCCATTGACCTTAAGAAAAGAACAGAAATCTTAAAAGCAAAGCAGGAAGTGATTGCCGAAGTTCTTGAAAAAGCCTATGAGACAGTATGTGCGATGGATACAGAATCCTATTTCGCGCTGCTTGAAAAAATGCTTGATAAATATGCACTTGCCCAGGAGGGAGAAATCTATTTTTCTGCAGCAGACCGGGAGAGAATGCCGGACGGATTTGCAGCAAAAATAGAGGCGGCAGCGAAAGCCAGGGGCGGAAGCCTGAAGTTTGGAGAAGAAGATAAAAAAGTGACGGACGGTTTTATCCTTGTGTACGGCGGAGTGGAAGAAAACTGTACGATAAGGGCAATGTTCGATGCGAAGAAAGATGAATTATCAGACTGTGTTTATCAGCTGTTATTTTTATAAGCCTGGCAAAAGCGTAAGGAGGAGCTTAAATGAGTGAAATGTATACCTACGCGGTTGCGCGCATACGGGCTTTGGAAGTCTCTCTTTTTTCCAACGCTGTGATCGAGCAGCTGATTGCGTGTCAAAGCTATGAACAGTGCATTCAGTTTCTCGCGGAACGCGGATGGGGAGACAACGATACGTCTGCAGATGCAGAAAGGATGTTAAAAAGAGAGGAAGAGAAGATATGGCAGGTTATGAAGGAACTTTCCATAGATATGAAAAAATTTGACGTCCTCTCATATCCGAAGCTTTTCCATAATCTGAAAGCGGCCATCAAAGAAGTGTGCACGGAAGATACAGGACGTGACATTTACTATGAAGATGCGGCTGTCCCGGGAAAAGAAATGCTGGAAATTATCCGGGAGAAGGATTTTGGACGGCTGCCCGGAATCATGAGTTCTGTGGCGGCGGAAG
This sequence comes from Claveliimonas sp., assembly GCF_037273965.1. NCBI lineage: Bacteria > Bacillati > Bacillota > Clostridia > Lachnospirales > Lachnospiraceae > Claveliimonas > Claveliimonas sp. The sequence goes on from NZ_JAYAZJ010000073.1 coordinate 22,942, forward strand.
CTTACGATACTCTGCTTCACACCCGTGACGGGCAGCTCTGCGATATTATGATCGACAGGGCGGCGCTGGATGCGATCTACAAAGCAGGGATGGAAGCGGAGGATAAGATCATCCGGGATTACGCAGAATCAGCGGTTGCAGTTGCAGACATCAAGATTGCCGTACGTTCACAGAAAACCGCGAAAACAATAGAATTTATGAAACGGGCTATGGCTGAATGCAAAAGCATCAGTGTGGATCAGCTGTCCAGGGCAGCTCTTAACGGGCCGGAAGCAATCCGGGACTACCTGGCAGGTACAGAGTACGCAGGAGGCGCCGAGGCACTTGCAGAGTCCCCGTCCGCATTTGAACGCTGGTGCGACAACCGCATCATACAGACGATCAGCCCGCAGAAATATGAATCATTTACCATAGGCCCGGTAGTAGCCTATGTACTTGCAAGGCAGAATGAAATCAAAACGGTACGAATCATACTTTCCGGCAAGCGAAGCGAACTTCCGGATGATTCAATCCGGGAAAGGGTAAGGGAGATGTATGTATAAGATAGCAGTAATGGGCGACTATGACAGCGTTTATGGCTTCGCCGCACTTGGGCTGGATATATTTCCCATCGCATCCCAGGAGGAGGCCGAGGCAAGACTACATCAGCTGGCAGCAGAGGAATATGGAGTGATCTATATTACAGAAGCGCTTGCAGCTGAATTAAAACATGAGATTGCAAGATATCAGGATCAGATCATTCCGGCGATCATAGAGATTCCCGGAGTGTCCGGAAATACGGGGAATGGTGTCCGCGGCGTGAAAAAATCCGTGGAACAGGCAGTCGGTTCTGACATCTTATTCAGTAACTAAGAAAGTAGAGGTGATTCGTCCGTTATGAGTACAGGTACGATTAAAAAAGTAGCAGGACCCCTTGTCATTGCATCCGGTATGCGTGATGCAAACATGTCCGACGTTGTACGTGTAAGTAAGCAGCGTCTGATCGGGGAGATCATCGAGATGCACGGTGATGAGGCGTCCATTCAGGTATATGAGGAGACATCCGGACTTGGACCGGGAGAACCGGTAGAGTCCACAGGAGCTCCAATGGCGGTTGAGCTTGGACCGGGTCTGATCGCAAGCATCTATGACGGAATCCAGAGACCGCTTGACGATATTATGAAGATTTCAGGAAACAACCTGCAAAGAGGAGTCGAGGTTGCGGCCCTGAAAAGAGATAAGAAATGGGAATTTGTTCCGGTTGCAAAAGTCGGAGATGAAGTGGAAGCAGGCGATGTGCTGGGAACTGTTCAGGAGACAGCCATCGTACAGCAGAAGATCATGGTTCCATATGGTGTGGAAGGAACAGTGAAAGAAATCAAGTCCGGGGAATTTACGGTAGAAGAGACCATTGCAGTAGTGGAGACAAAGGACGGAGACAAAGAACTGACTATGATGCAGAAATGGCCGGTAAGACGGGGACGTCCCTATGTAAAGAAACTGCCGCTGGATGTACCTCTTGTAACCGGACAGCGTGTAGTTGATACCTTCTTCCCGATTGCAAAAGGCGGTGTAGCTGCAGTTCCCGGACCATTCGGAAGCGGTAAGACAGTTATTCAGCACCAGCTGGCAAAATGGGCAGAAGCGGATATTGTGGTATATATCGGATGCGGTGAGCGTGGAAACGAGATGACAGACGTTCTGAACGAATTTCCGGAACTGAAGGATCCAAAGACAGGGCGTTCCCTGATGGAAAGAACGGTTCTGATCGCAAATACATCGGATATGCCTTTCGCAGCCCGTGAGGCGTCTATTTACACAGGAATTACCATTGCGGAATATTTCCGTGACATGGGATATTCCGTTGCATTGATGGCAGACTCCACTTCACGGTGGGCGGAGGCGCTCCGTGAAATGTCAGGACGTCTGGAAGAAATGCCCGGTGAGGAAGGTTACCCGGCATACTTAGGTTCCCGTCTTGCAGAATTTTACGAAAGAGCAGGTCATGTGATCTCTCTTGGAAAAGAAGGAAGAGAAGGTTCCCTGTCCGTTATCGGAGCCGTATCTCCTCCGGGCGGTGATACTTCAGAGCCGGTATCACAGGCAACATTGCGTATCGTTAAAGTATTCTGGGGACTGGATTCCAACCTGGCATACAAGAGACATTTCCCGGCCATCAACTGGCTGACCAGCTATTCTCTGTATCTGGATAATGTCAGTGACTGGTTCAATAATACAGTGGCGCCTGACTGGATGGAAGACCGTCAGAAGATGATGAGCCTTCTGCAGGAAGAAGCAGAGCTGGAAGAGATCGTACAGATGGTAGGTATGGATGCACTTTCACCGGTGGACCGCCTGAAGATGGAAGCGGCAAGATCCATTCGTGAGGACTTCCTGCATCAGAACTCTTTCCACGAAGTAGACACCTACACACCGCTTCGGAAACAGTATCTGATGATGAAGCTGGTGCTGGCATTCTATGAGCAGTCTATGGAAGCTCTGAATAAAGGGGCGTCAATGAATGCTCTTTTGGGAATGGCTGTCAGAGAAAAAATCGGACGTTACAAATATACAACCACAGAAAATGTGGAGACAGAGTACGAAAAAATATTAGAGGAATTAAAAGAAGAGATCGCAGGTGCGTTCGGAAAGGAGGACTTCTAAACTATGCCAAAAGAATATAGAACCATACAGGAAGTTGCCGGACCACTTATGATGGTAAAAGGTGTAGAGGGAGTCACATATGACGAACTCGGAGAAATTGAACTTGCAAATGGAGAAAAACGCCGTTGCAAGGTGCTTGAGGTTGACGGAAGCAATGTAGTTGTACAGCTCTATGAAAATGCTGCAGGAATTAACCTTAGCAACAGCAAGGTGCGGTTCCTTGGACGAAGCATGGAGCTTGGCGTGTCAGGCGATATGCTGGGACGTGTATTCGACGGTCTGGGACGTCCGATTGACGACGGCCCGGAAATCCTGCCGGATGAAAGAAGAGATATCAATGGTCTGCCTATGAACCCGGCGGCCCGCGTATACCCGGAAGAGTTTATCCAGACAGGCGTATCTGCCATTGACGGACTGAACACTCTTGTCCGCGGACAGAAACTTCCGATCTTCTCCTGTTCCGGTCTGCCTCATTCACAGTTGGCAGCCCAGATCGCGAGACAGGCAAAGGTGCGGGGAACAGACGAGAATTTCGCCGTTGTATTCGCTGCTATGGGTATTACATTTGAGGAGTCTAACTTCTTCGTAGAATCCTTCAAGGAGACAGGAGCCATCGACAGAACCGTTTTGTTTGTCAATCTGGCAAATGACCCTGCAGTTGAGCGTATTTCCACACCGCGTATGGCGCTGACTGCGGCAGAATACCTTGCGTTTGAAAAGGATATGCATGTCCTTGTTATTCTGACCGATATCACAAACTATGCGGATGCTCTCCGTGAGATCTCCGCAGCGAAAAAAGAAGTTCCCGGACGCCGCGGCTACCCCGGATATATGTACACAGACCTTGCACAGATGTATGAGCGTGCAGGACGTCAGAGAGGAAAAAGCGGAAGTATCACGATGATCCCGATCCTGACCATGCCGGAAGATGACAAGACCCATCCGATCCCGGACCTTACCGGATATATCACAGAGGGTCAGGTAATCTTAAGCCGTGATCTGTATCGAAAAGGCGTTCAGCCGCCCATCGATGTACTGCCGTCCCTGTCCCGTCTGAAAGATAAAGGTATCGGCGAGGGTAAGACAAGAGCAGATCATTCTAATACAATGAACCAGCTCTTTGCCGCATATTCCCGCGGAAAAGACGCGAAAGAGCTTATGACGATCCTTGGTGAAGCAGCTCTGACAGAGATCGATTTGATCTATGCAAAATTTGCAGACGAATTTGAAAAAGAATACGTATCCCAGGGATACAACACAGACAGATCTATAGAAGAGACACTGGATATTGGCTGGAAACTGCTGTCCATACTTCCAAGATCCGAATTGAAACGAATCGACGATAAGTATCTGGATATGTACTATGGTAAACAATAAGCCATGCGCAGATGGACAGAATCAGTTGTGCAGATTTATCTGCTGACAACTGATTCTGTGCAGATGCATAGGGCGTATGCCCTCCAGCGAGAAGGAGCGGAGCGGAATCGAGCTGGGGCATGGCGGGAAAGGAAGAACGCATAGGGCGTACGCCCTCCAGCGAGAAGGAGCGGAGCGGAATCGAGCTGGGGCATGGCTGGGGGACGGCATGCACGTCCTCATGAGAAAATTAAAGGAGGCAGCAAAATGGCATCTACACAGATCACTCCAACCCGTATGGAGCTGACCAGAACGAAGAAAAAACTTGCCACAGCCAGAAGAGGCCACAAGCTTCTGAAGGATAAGCGTGACGAGTTGATGCGGCAGTTTCTGGATCTGGCAAGGGAAAATATGGAGCTTCGTCAGAAGGTGGAAGCCGGAATCCTCTCTGCAAATAAAAATTTTGTCATAGCAAGGGCCGGAATGGATGCGGCCACATTAAATACAGCTTTAATGGCGCCAAAACAGGAAGTGAACCTGGAGGTCGGCAAGAAAAATGTCATGAGCGTTAATATTCCGGTGTTTGAGTCAAAGACAAGGACAGCGGATGCCAATGACATTTACTCATATGGTTTCGCATTTACATCCAGCGATCTGGACGGAGCGGTGAAATCATTGGCAGATATTTTGCCGGATATGCTGAAGCTTGCGGAGACGGAAAAAGCATGCCAGCTTATGGCGGCTGAGATTGAAAAGACAAGACGCCGTGTAAATGCTTTGGAGCATGTGATTATTCCGGAAGCACAGGAAACAATCAAATACATCACGATGAAGCTGGATGAGAACGAGAGAAGTTCCCAGATCCGTCTGATGAAGGTAAAAGATATGATGCTCGAAGATGCACATCATTACAGTGAACGGGCATAAATGATCCGATCCCCCGAAACCGGAGTGTGTTCTGGTTTTTGGGGGATTTTCTGTTTGGCAGAAAACGCCATTCCCCGCTAAACAAAATGTTCTGTGGGATGCGCCCTATGTAACAAACAGCCGATTTTGGAATATACTATTTCCAGATAACTCTTTTTCGGGAGGGCGTAAGACGAATGGAAAGGAAATTACCGTATTACATGGCATATCCCATGCCGCTTTTATATGACGATGAGAGACTGGAAAGAAGAGATTTTGAATACATGAAGAGTATGTATCCGGAAACTGCAAAAAGAGCGCTGCCCTTCGTGGAGGAAGAGTGCGACCGCATGGAATATGAAGGCAGCATGTTATATGATGAATACCCGGATAAACTGCAGCTTAGACTGATGTGCAGCCGTATTTATAATAAGATGGAAGACCGGGAAGAAAACCCGGGAGAATGGCTTGGAGAACTTCTGGAAGTTATGCTGTACCAGGAGATTTATAAAAGACGCTGTGACCACAGAAAATACAGAAGAAAGTATTATTGATATTCTGTCAGGCTTCCTTCTGTTTTTCTTGCCGACTATATGACCGGATAGTTCAAAATGTGTGGTAAGCAGTTTTAAAAATATGTAAATGGACAAATAAATAGAAAATGTGATACAATAGCAAAAATAGTTTCGGTTTGGGAGAAGATTTTGCCTGCAGGTGGTCAAGGCAAAGTGGGGAGAACGAAAGATAGGGAGAAGGAGTATGAATAATATTATTTTTATCGGAATGCCGGCCTCCGGAAAGAGTACCATAGGGGTTGTTGCAGCAAAGCGGCTGGGATACGGATTTATTGATCCGGATATCCTGATACAGGAACAGGAAAAACGTTTGCTGCATGAGATTATTAGAGAAGAGGGGCTGGATAGATTCCGGGAAATTGAGGACGAGGTGAATGCCCGGATAGAGGCAGAGCACACTGTGATCTCTCCGGGCGGAAGTATTGTATACTGCAGGAATGCTATGGAGCATTTTAAAAAGATCGGAAAAATCGTATATCTTCAGGCATCGTATGAAACGATAAGAGACAGGATCGGTGATCCTCACAAACGGGGCGTTACACTTCGGGAAGGACAGTCACTTCGGGAACTTTATGAGGAGAGGAAAGTTCTGTTCGAAAGATATGCAGATATCACAATCAGCGAAGATGGGTTGACATTGGAGCAGACAATTGGTAAAGTTTTAGAGGCATTAGAAAATTAACATTTTTTGACTTGGTAAAATGTTACAGAATTTTTACACAAGTATAAAAAATGTTTTACAACCGGCTGATATATGATATAATGTCATCGGACATTATATCTGCGCATATCGGTTTTAGCGGAACCGCTAAAAGCCGAGCGCTAAAAATCTGCCGGAGGCATCGAGTCCGCGAGGACGAGATATAATGTCATCGGACATTATATCTGCGCACGTCGGTTTTGGCGGAACCGCCAAAAGCCGAGCGCTAAAAATCTGCCGAGGATATTATACCCGCAAAGATTTGGGACGGCAGGATATCAATGCCATGAATTTCGAAGAAAATTTACGATATAATAATGATTATAAACGGGCAAAAAGCTTCAAGATCTGTCGAAAGAAGGCAGAGAATGAGAGTGTGATCGAGGTGCAGTATGGAACAATATATTATTAAAGGCGGCAATCCGCTTGTCGGTGAAGTGGAGATAGGCGGAGCAAAAAATGCAGCCCTTGCTATTCTTGCGGCTGCAATTATGAGTGATGAAACAGTTATGATTGACAATCTTCCGGATGTCAATGACATTAATGTACTGCTGGATGCTATTTCCGGGATCGGAGCGTCTGTGCACCGTGTGGACCGCCACACCGTAAAGATTAACGGGCGGGGCGTATCCAGTTTTGATATTGAATATGACTATATTAAGAAGATAAGAGCATCTTATTATCTGCTGGGAGCTCTTCTTGGGAAATATAAAAGAGCAGAGGTGGCGCTTCCGGGAGGATGCAACATTGGAAGCCGTCCCATTGACCAGCATTTGAAAGGATTCCGCGCGCTTGGTGCGGATGTGGACATTGAACACGGCAAGATTATCGCCGAGGCAACAAGGCTGGTAGGAAAACACATTTATTTTGATGTTGTCAGTGTGGGCGCTACCATTAATGTTATGATGGCGGCAGCCATGGCAGAGGGGCTTACCATTCTTGAAAATGTTGCGAAAGAACCGCATGTTGTAGATGTTGCCAACTTCCTCAACAGTATGGGAGCAAATATCAGGGGAGCAGGAACGGATGTGATCAAGATCCGCGGAGTTTCTCATCTGCATCGTACAGAGTATTCTGTTATTCCGGATCAGATCGAGGCTGGAACTTTCATGTTTGCAGCGGCAGCTACCAAAGGAGATGTAACGGTTCTGAATGTGATTCCGAAACATCTGGAGGCAACAATTGCAAAGCTTGTGGAAATCGGATGTGAGGTAGAGGAATTTGACGATGCGGTGCGCGTCGTGTCCAAGGGAAGCTTGAGCTGCACGCATGTAAAAACCCTTCCTTATCCGGGATTTCCTACAGATATGCAGCCGCAGATCGGCGTGACACTTGCTCTTTGTAAAGGGACAAGTATCATCACGGAAAGCATTTTTGAGAACAGATTTAAATATTTGGATGAGCTGGCACGTATGGGAGCCAATGTAAAGGTAGAAGGAAATTCCGCTACCATTGAAGGTGTGGAAAGATTTTCAGCTGCACGGGTGAGCGCGCCGGATCTTCGGGCAGGAGCGGCGCTGTGTATTGCGGGGCTGGCTGCTGACGGTATTACGATCGTGGATGATATCGTTTATATCCAGAGAGGCTATGAGCGTTTCGACGAGAAGCTGAGAAGCCTGGGGGCTGTGATCGAAAAAGTTTCCACAGAAAAAGAAATCCGTAAGTTTATGCTGAAGGTGGGCTAGATTTTCGGAAATATCTATTGACTTATGCAAAGAAAGCATATAAAGTATTATTTGTATCATTTGCGATACAGAGGAACAATTCAATAACAGAAACGTGTATTTCTCTTATTCAGAGCAGTGGAGGTACAAAGGACCTGTGAAGCTGCGGCAACCCCGATAGAACGGAAGGTGCCAACCTGAGCGAGTGATCGAACAATAAGAGGATTGGTTTGGTTTATAACAGTCCGCTTATTTTTAATAAGCGGACTTTTTACTGCCAGCTGGACAAGAGAAAGGAAAAGGAGCAGATATGGAAAAAAGATTATTTACATCCGAATCAGTAACAGAAGGACATCCGGATAAGATGTGCGACCAGATATCAGATGCGATCCTGGACGCGCTGATGGAGCAGGACCCCATGAGCCGTGTGGCATGTGAGACTTGTACGACAACAGGTCTTGTGCTGGTTATGGGTGAGATTACAACAAACGCGTACGTAGATATCCAGAAAATTGTAAGAGATACTGTCCGGGAGATCGGTTATACAAGAGGCAAGTATGGATTTGACGCTGATACATGCGGCGTGATCACAGCGATTGACGAACAGTCCTCGGATATTGCCATGGGTGTTGATAAAGCGCTGGAGGCAAAGGAAAATAAAATGTCAGAGGAAGAGCTGGATGCTATCGGAGCCGGAGATCAGGGAATGATGTTCGGCTATGCCACAGATGAGACGGAAGAGATGCTGCCGTATCCGGCAGCGCTGGCACACAAGCTTGCGAGAAGACTTGCGGAAGTAAGAAAGGACGGAACTCTTTCATATTTGAGACCGGACGGAAAGACACAGGTAACTGTAGAGTATGATGAAGAGGGAGTTCCCTGCAGACTGGACGCAGTTGTTCTCTCCACACAGCATGATCCGGATGTGACACAGGAACAGATCCATGAGGATATCCGCAAATATGTGTTTGACGCCATTATCCCGGAAGGAATGACGGATGAAAATACGAAATATTTAATAAACCCTACCGTACGATTTGTGATAGGAGGACCCCACGGTGACAGTGGACTGACAGGAAGGAAGATCATTGTAGATTCTTATGGCGGAATGGCCCGTCACGGAGGCGGAGCGTTTTCCGGAAAGGACTGCACGAAAGTGGATCGTTCTGCCGCATATGCAGCGCGGTATGTTGCAAAAAATATCGTTGCAGCAGGACTGGCTAAGAAATGTGAGATTCAGCTTTCCTATGCCATAGGAGTTGCACACCCGACTTCAGTTATGGTAGATACCTTTGGAACCGGAAAAGTAAGTGATGAAAAGCTTGTGGAGATCATCAGAGATAACTTTGACCTTCGCCCGGCGGGCATTATTAAAATGCTGGATCTTAGAAGGCCTATCTACAAACAGACTGCAGCATACGGCCATTTTGGGCGCACAGACCTGGATCTTCCCTGGGAAAAGACAGATCGGGCAGAAGATCTGAAAAAGTATTTATAAAAAGTTTATAAAAATTTATGAGCGCTTTTTAAGGAAAGCGCTCTTTTTGTGCTAAAATAAAAACGGAGGTCTGTGCGTATGAAATTTAAAACTCGTTTGATCATTGCTTTTCTGGCAGTGATCATGGTGCCGGTACTTTTGACCAGCCTTTTTATTATGCTGATCGGTCAGTACCAGTTAAGTGCAATTGAAAAAACATATGGAATCTCCGGGACGACTTTTGAGGCTCTGTCGAATCCTCTTCAGGTGATGGGCAGACTGACAGAAAATTCTTACCACGAGCTGCAGGCGACAGTCAGAGAAGACCCTTCTAAGCTTATAGATGCCACATATCTCAATGATTTTAATTCGGCGCTGAATAAAAAGAAATCCTATCTGATCGTCAGAGGAGAGGGAACGATTCTTTACATTGGTATTGATACAGAAGAGGCAGACAGTGTAATTGATCAACTGCCCGGTTATGGGGAATCGGAGACTACATCTGAGAACGGGATCTACCTGGGAGGAGCAGCGCAGGCTCTTGTAAGGCAGGTGGATTTTCAGTTTGATGACGGGGCAACAGCCAGTGCGTTTATTGTTACCGATGTAGGAAATGCAATTCCGGAGCTGGAGGATTTTGCCGTTGATGTTCTGGCGGCGGTTGCGCTTATTTTGATCTTTACGGCGTTTATTCTTGTATTCTGGATCTATCATACAGTCATGGGACCCTTGAGGAAGGTGCGAAAGGCAGCACAGAGTATTAAAGAAGGGAACCTTGACTTTGAGCTGAAATGGAAGACAGATGACGAGCTGGGGCGGCTGTGCCAGGATTTTGAGGAAATGAGAAAGAGGCTGAAAGCCAATGCAGAAGAAAAGCTTTCTTTTGATAATGAAAACAAAGAGCTGATCAGCAACATTTCCCATGATCTGAAGACGCCCGTGACAGCCATTAAAGGCTATGCGGAAGGAATTATAGACGGAGTTGCGGATACGCCGGAGAAGATGGATAAATATGTCCGGACGATCTACAATAAAGCCAGTGAGATGGATACTCTGATCAACGAACTGACTTTATATTCCAAGATCGATACAAACCGGATTCCCTATAATTTTAAGATTATTTCCGTCAACGATTATTTCAACGACTGCTCCGAGGAGCTTTCCCTTGAGCTGGAGTCCAGAAATGTGGAGTTTGGCTATTTTAACTATGTGGAAGAAGATGTGAAAGTGATTGCCGATGCGGAGCAGATTAAGAGGGTGATCAACAATATTATCAACAATTCACTGAAGTACATGGATAAGCAGAAGGGAAAAATCAATCTGCGTGTGAAAGATGTAGGAGATTTTGTGCAAATTGAACTGGAAGACAATGGAAGAGGGATCGCGACAAAAGATCTCACCAATATATTTGAGCGGTTTTACAGAACGGATGCTTCCCGAAATTCTTCCAAAGGAGGAAGCGGGATTGGTCTGTCCATTGTAAAGAAAATTATAGAAGAACACGGAGGCAAGATCTGGGCGACCAGCCGGGAAGGAACAGGAACGACGATGTATTTTGTACTCCGTAAATATCAGGAGGTACCGATCAATGAGTAAAATATTGATAGTAGAGGATGAAGAGGCGATTGCTGACCTGGAAAAAGATTATCTGGAACTTTCCGGATTTACAGTAGAGGTGGCAAACGATGGAGAGAGCGGACTTAATATGGCTCTTGGAAATGATTACAATCTGCTGATCCTGGATCTGATGCTGCCTGGCGTAGACGGATTTGAGATATGCCGTCAGGTGCGGGACAAGAAAAATACACCGATCATTATGGTTTCCGCTAAAAAAGATGATATTGATAAGATCCGGGGACTGGGGCTCGGAGCTGATGATTATATGACGAAGCCTTTCAGCCCCAGTGAACTTGTGGCAAGGGTAAAGGCCCATCTTGCCCGTTATGAGCGGCTGATCGGAAGTGCGGCTGAGGCCAATAAGATCATCGAGATCCGTGGGCTTAAGATTGACACGACAGCCCGCAGAGTGTGGGTCAATGGAGTGGAGAAGAACTTTACCACCAAGGAATTTGATTTGCTGACTTTTCTTGCAAGTCATCCCAATCATGTGTATACTAAGGATGAATTGTTCAGCGAAATATGGGACATGGAATCCATTGGAGATATTGCCACTGTCACAGTGCATATCAAAAAGATCCGTGAAAAGATAGAGGTGGATACGGCTAATCCTCAGTATATTGAGACAATATGGGGAGTGGGCTACCGCTTCAGAATGTAGAAAAAACATGTCCTTTGCACAAAATGTGGAGGCTATAGTATGAAAAAGAATATCAGATGGAACACAATGAAGATACTGGCAGCAGGTTTTCTGGGAGTGATCCTTGCAGGGGGAGTACTGTTATGGCTTCCTGCCTGCAATACCCGCCCGATTGCTTTTATGGACGCATTGTTTACATCGACATCGGCTGTCTGCGTAACTGGTCTTGTAACAGTGACCCCGGAAGCGCAGTTCACCCTGCTTGGACAGGTGATACTCCTGATCCTGATCCAGGTGGGAGGACTGGGGGTGATCGCATGTGTGACAGCCTTTTTTCTTATTTTACGGAAAAAGATTACGGTAAAAGAAAGGATTGTTATCCAGGAGACCTATAACATGGATTCGCCGGGCGGCATGGTGAAATTTATCTTAAGAATCCTGAAAGGAACCTTTATTGTAGAGGGAGTGGGGGCGCTGCTGTATGCTTTCCAGTTTATTCCGGAATATGGAGTAATAAAAGGAATCTGGTACTCTGTATTTCATGCGGTTTCTGCGTTCTGTAACGCCGGGATCGATATCCTGGGAAGCAGCAGTTTTGTAAAATACGTAAATAACCCTCTCATAAATGTGACGACGATGCTGCTGATCATCCTGGGAGGCCTGGGATTCATTGTCTGGTATGATCTGCTGGCCGGCATCCGAAGAGCGTGGAAAAAGGAAAATCCGGGAAGATGGTGGTTTACAAGGCTTTCCCTTCATTCTAAGGTAGTGCTGACAGTAACAGCCGGAATGATATGCGCCGGGGCTTTGAATTTCTTCCTGGCAGAGTACAGCAATCCGGATACTTTGGGAAATCTTCCGATTGGAAGTAAGATTATGGCATCCTTTTTCCAGTCTGTTACTACAAGAACAGCAGGGTTTGCAACCATTCCGCAGGCAGCTCTGACAACGGAATCCCAGATGGTGAGCTGTGTGCTGATGTTTATCGGCGGATCTCCCGGCGGAACAGCCGGAGGTATCAAAACAACAACCATCGGTCTCATTGTGATCTGCTGTATGGCTGTGGTGAAAGGAAGAGACGACGCAGAGTGTTTTGGCAGAAAAGTGGCAGAACGGAACATTCGTATGGGATCGGCTGTCATTACACTGGCAGTGATCGCGTTGTTTACCGGGACAGCTATTGTGGCAGGAATTGAGAAGGATGTATCCTTTATCCGGGTTCTCTATGAGACCTGCTCGGCAATCGGAACCGTGGGACTGACCGCTGACCTGACGCCGGATCTTGCAAGGGGCAGTCAGGCAGTTATTATGATCCTGATGTATATTGGCCGGATCGGACCGATGACGCTGGCGCTTTTGTTTGGCGGGCGGGCAAAACAAAAAGGACTGGAGCGGGAACTGCCCACACAGAGAGTTATGGTAGGTTAGGAAACAGCAGGAGAGAAGAAAAAAGATAGAACAGGCGAGGAGATCAGTATGAAGAAGCAGTATGCAGTCTTAGGTCTTGGAAATTTTGGAGTGAGTGTGGCGCTTTCTTTGCAGCAGCTGGGCTGTGAGGTAATCGCTGTAGATGAGGATATGGAAAAGGTGCAGGAGATTTCCGATCATGTCTCCTATGCCATGCGGGCAGATATCGGTGAACCATCTTTGATGAAATCACTGGGTGCCAGAAATCTGGATGGCCTTATTGTGGCGATCTCAGAGAATATGGAAGCCAATATCATGGCGACGCTTCTGGCAAAAGAGGAGGGAGTTCCCTATGTGCTGGCAAAGGCGCAGCACGAACATCATGCCGCTATCTTAAGAAAGATCGGCGCGGATGCGGTGGTGCATCCGGAGTGGGAAATGGGTTCCCGGGTAGCCAAAAATCTCGTGTCTGCAGATTTTGCGGATTGGATCACTCTGTCGGCGGATTACAGCATGGTAGAAGTGGAAGTGCCCCGCAAATGGGTCGGCAGGACACTGGAGGAATTGGATATACGAAAAAAGTACGGCATCAATGTAGTGGGCATCATGCGGGGAGAAGAGGTAGAGGTGAATCCGGATCCTTTCCGGCCCCTGCAGGATGACGGGATATTGATCCTGATCGGAAGAAATCAGGATCTGCAACGATTCAGGAAAGAGTGAGAAAAGTATGATTACAAGTACAGCCAATCCCAGAATAAAAAGACTTGCGGGACTTCAGAAAAAACGGAGGATGAGAGAGGAAGAGCAGGTGTTTCTGACAGAAGGACTTAGGATGTTTCGGGAAGCGCCGCCGGAAATGTTAAGAGAACTGTATGTCTCGGAAAGCTTTGCAAAGAAAGAAAAAGAACTGATCTGCCGGAAGGAGCAGGAGGCCCGCATTCAGGCAGAAATTCTTGCGGATCATGTGTTTTCCCACGTTTCAGATACAAAGACGCCCCAGGGAGTCCTGTGTGTGATGGCACGAAGAAAGGAGCCGTCTGCAGAGGAGATGTTTGATCTGCAGGCAGGCGGGAAGCCGCCTCTTCTTATGGTGCTGGATAATCTGCAGGACCCGGGAAATCTGGGTACTATCCTTCGGACCGGCGAGGGAGCCGGCGTGACAGGAGTTGTTATGAGCAGCGATTGTGTGGATCTTTATAATCCCAAGACTGTCCGATCTACAATGGGATCCGTATACCGGGTTCCCTGCAGGCGTGAGGATGACATGGAAAGATTTCTTCACAAGATGAAAGAAGCCGGGATCCGGATTTATGCGGCCCATCTGAAAGGGACGGCAGATTATGACGAGGAAGATTATACAGGCGGCAGTGCCTTTTTGATCGGGAATGAAGGAAATGGACTTAAGGAAGAAACGGCCCGGATGGCAGACACCTATATCCGCATCCCCATGGAAGGGGAAGTGGAATCGCTGAATGCAGCCATTGCCGCTACAATCCTGATGTTTGAGGCGGGGAGACAGCGAAGAAGGAAATAATATTGAAGAAACGCGGAAACAGTGGTATTATGGAAAGAAATCAGGCGGTCCGGATACAGCCGTGTGCCGACAAGACCAAAAGAAGAGAGGAACGAGTGATATGAATTTAAAAGGACGTAGTTTTTTGAAGTTAAGAGACTTTACTGCAGAGGAGATTTTATACCTGGTAGATCTTGCAGAGGAGCTGAAAGAAAAACGAAAAAGAGGAATCAAAGGACACAGCCTGCAGGGAAAGAATATTGCCCTGATCTTTGAAAAACCTTCTACAAGAACGAGATGTGCTTTTACTATCGGGGCGCAGGACGAGGGTGCAACTGCAACATATCTGGCAGGGTCCGAACTGCAGCTCGGCGAAAAGGAGAGTATTGAAGATACGGCGCGTGTTCTGGGACGTATGTTTGACGGAATTGAATACAGAGGATTTGACCACGAATTTGTAGAAGCTCTTGCACAGTACAGCGGCGTTCCGGTATGGAACGGTCTGACAGATCAGTGGCATCCCACACAGTGTCTGGCAACGCTGCTTACACTGAAGGAAAATTTCGGACATATTAAGGGACTGAAAATTGTTTATCTGGGAGACGGACGCAACAACGTGGCAAACAGCCTTCTGATGGGATGCAGTAAGGTTGGAGTGAATATTGCTATTGCAGCTCCAAAACGTCTGTGGCCGGATGCAGATCTTGTAGAGGAATGCAGAGGTTATGCAAAAGAGGCAGGTTCTGTAGTGGAAGTATCGGATGAACTGGATGTGGTAGAAGGAGCGGATATGCTCTATACGGACGTATGGTTCTCCATGGGCGAGGAGAAGAAAGAACAGGAGAGAACAAAGCTTGCCCTTCCGTATCAGGTAAATGCAGAGCTGATGAAGCGCACCGGCAAGGATACCACACTGTTCTCACACTGTCTGCCTGCAAATAAAGGAAAAGAAGTAACAGAGGACGTATTTGAAAGCGAGAAATCTGTTGTGTTTGACGAGGCGGAGAATCGTCTGCACACTATCAAGGCCATAATGGTTGCAACGCTTGGAGAATAATCACGAAATGAAAACAGAAATTTTATCCATGCTTCGGGCAGCAGATGGATATGTATCAGGGCAGCAGATCTGTGACAGGTTTCATGTGTCCAGAACTGCTGTCTGGAAAGTAATAGAACAGCTAAAAGAAGAAGGGTATGAAATAGAGGCAGTCCGCAGGAGAGGTTATCACCTGACCGGAAGTCCCGATGTGATGTCAAAAGCTGAAATTGAGAGCCGGATCGAGACAAAATGGGCAGGGCGGAATGTCTTTTATTATGAAGAAACAGATTCTACCAATACACGGGCAAAGGCCCTGGGAGAAGAAGGGGCGCCCCACGGCACTTTAGCGGCGGCGGATGCACAGAGTGCAGGGAAAGGGCGGCGCGGCAGAGGATGGGAGTCGGCGCCCGGAAAGGATATCTATATGAGTATCCTTTTAAAACCGCAGATCTCACCTGTGCAGGCGCCTATGCTGACATTGGTCATGGCTCTTAGCGTCGTAGAGGCGGTGAAGGAAGAGACCGGACTTGATGCCGGGATCAAATGGCCCAATGATCTTGTGATAAATAAGAAAAAAATATGCGGCATTTTGACGGAAATGAGTCTGGAAGAAGAACAGATCAGTTATGTGGTGATCGGAGTGGGGATTAATGTGAACCACGATGAGTTTCCGGAAGAATTAGCAGGGAGGGCTACTTCCCTGAAACTGGAATCCGGCAAAGAGTGGATCCGGGCTAAGCTTGTTGCACAGGTGATGGAAAAATTTGAAAAGAATTATGAGATCTTTCTGAAGGATGGGAGTCTTGCAGGGCTTAAAGAGCGCTACAACGGGCTTCTTTTAAATAAGGAAAGAGAAGTGCGCGTGCTCGATCCAAAGGGAGAGTATACGGCATTTGCTTTGGGGATCAATGAAAAAGGAGAGCTTCTTGTGGAGCGGGAGAACGGCAGACGCGAGACTGTGTTTTCCGGGGAAGTCTCTGTACGAGGAATATATGGATATGTATAAGGATAAAATTGTGCTCTGCGGGGCAAATTCATATGAGGAAAAATATTATCTCAATCCGGACTTTGAACAGCTTCCGGATCATGTAAAGGATGAGCTGAAGATCATGTGTGTGCTCTATGTACATGATGTGGGAGGAATCCTGACACTGGCTTATGAGGAAGATGGAACGCTGTGTTTCGAGGTGTCTTCTGTAGAAGGAGACGCCATGTTTGATGAGATCGGAAGCCAGCTTAAGATCAAGCAGCTGCAAAGGGAAAAAGAAGAACTTCTGGAGGCTCTTCAGCTGTACTATCAGGTATTTTTCCTGGGACAGGAAGAACAGAAAAAGGGGGACTGACGAATGCTGCTTGTAATGGATGTAGGCAACACAAATATTACAATGGGGCTGTATCGGGAGAGCGAGCTTCTGGCAAAATTCCGAATGACAACAAAACAGCCGAGAACTTCAGATGAATATGGAATAGCGATCCGGGAAATGATCCGGAACCAGGGAGAAAATCCGGAAGAAGTAGACGACATTATCATTGCGTCTGTCGTGCCGGACATTATGCATTCTCTGGGCAGCTGCATTATTAAATATTTTAACCGGAAGCCGATCATCGTCTCTGCAGGGATCAAGACCGGAATCCGGGTGGCAACAGAAAATCCGCGTCAGACAGGACCGGATAAGATCGTGGATGCAGTGGCGGCCTATTATCTGTATGGAGGGCCGGTTATTGTCATTGATTTTGGTACAGCGACTACTTATGATCTGGTAGAGCCGGACGGTACATTTGCAGTAGGAGTCATTGCGCCGGGGATCCGCACATCAGCAAGAGCGCTGTGGGGAGATGCAGCCATGCTTCCGGAGATTGAAATACGGAAACCGGATACTATTCTGGCCAGAGAGACAGTGTCCAGTATGCAGGCCGGACTGGTGTACGGCTATATCGGTCAGACAGAATATATTATTGACCGGATGAAAAAGGAATCCGGATATCTGGATGCGAAAGTAGTGGCAACAGGAGGACTTGGAAACATCCTTGCGGCAGCAACGGAAAGTATTGATATCTATGATCCGATCCTGACGCTGGAAGGTCTGCGCCTTATATATGAAAGGAATCGTTTCCGGGGAAAGAAGAAGGAGCAGGAAACGGAAAGGACATCTGACAGATGAAAATAGGAAATCTTACAATCGAGCACCCGTATGTGCTGGCACCGATGGCAGGCGTAACAGACCTGCCATTCCGTTTGCTCTGCAAAGAGCAGGGTGCCGGCCTTTTATGTATGGAAATGGTAAGCGCAAAAGCGCTTCAGTATGAAAATCGTAATACCAGGGAACTTCTGAAGATCCATCCCGAAGAGTATCCGGTATCCCTCCAGTTGTTTGGCTCGGATCCTGATGTCATCAGCGAGCAGGCCAAAAAGATAGAAGAACTTCCTTTTCAGATTTTAGACATCAATATGGGGTGTCCGGTTCCTAAAGTAGTGAAAAATGGAGAAGGGTCTGCTTTGATGAAGCAGCCGGATCTGGTCTATGAGATCGTATCCAAAACGGTCAAAGCAATTCAGAAACCTGTGACGGTAAAAATCCGTAAAGGCTTTGACGATTCCAGTATAAATGCTGTGGAAATCGCAAAGATTATTGAGGAAGCCGGCGGGGCGGCAGTGGCGGTTCACGGAAGGACGAGAGAGCAGTATTATTCCGGGGAAGCGGACTGGGATATTATCCGGCAGGTCAAAGAAGCGGTTGGCATCCCTGTTATCGGTAATGGAGATGTGACTTCTGTAAAAAAAGCAATGGACATGATGAAACGGACCGGGTGCGACGGGGTGATGATTGCCCGGGGAGCACAGGGGAATCCATGGATCTTCCGGGAATTGAAGCACTACGATGAGACGGGAGACATTCTGCAAAGGCCCTCCAATACAGAGATCAGGGATATGATGCTCCGGCATGCGGCGCTTCAGATCAAATATAAAGGAGAGTATCAGGGAATCCGTCAGATGCGCAGTCATGTGGCCTGGTATACCAAAGGGATGACGGGTTCTGCCAGGCTTCGGGACGCCATCAATCAGGTGGAAAGTTATGAAGAATTAAAGGCACTTCTGGAGGCGAAAATCTATTGACATTATAAAGTCTGTTATGTATAATATTGAAATTGCGAAAGTAGATTTATATAAGGGAAAGACCCTGACAGATATACAGAAATAAAGCAAGAAAGAGGAGAGGATAGTCATGGAAGAAAAGAAGAGAATTCTTACCTACACCGGTCTGAAGAAGCTGGAAGAAGAGCTGGAAAATCTGAAAGTCGTAAAGCGTAAAGAAGTTGCTGATAAAATTAAAGAAGCAAGAGAACAGGGAGACCTTTCAGAAAATGCAGAGTACGATGCAGCAAAAGATGAACAGCGCGACATCGAAGCACGGATCGAAGAGTTGGAGAAGATCCTGAAGAATGCGGAAGTTGTTGTGGAGGATGAAGTCAATCTTGATAAGATCAGTATTGGATGCATCGTTACCGTGTATGACGAAGAATTTGAAGAAGAGATAGAATTTAAGATTGTCGGATCTACAGAGGCCAACAGCCTGCAGGGAAAAATTTCCAATGAGTCACCGGTAGGAAGAGCCCTTCTTGGACATGAAGTCGGAGACAGCGTAAAAGTAGAGACGCAGGCAGGAGAACTGGAGTACAAAGTTTTGAAGATCGACCGTTCCCTCTAAAACAGGGCGGTATCTGATAATAAGGATAAAAGAGAAGAGGAGTGAAGATCAGTGTCTAATCAGCAGAAGAATGCCCAGGAACCAGATTTAAACCAGCTTAGAAAGGTACGCCGCGAGAAGCTGGCGGAGCTTCAGGCAAACGGAAAAGACCCCTATCAGGTTATGCGTTATGATGTGACATGCCATACATCTGATATTAAGGATCATTATGAGGAGATGGAAGGAAAGCACGTGACGGTTGCAGGCCGTGTGATGCAGAAACGTGTGATGGGAAAGGCATCCTTCTGTAATGTTCTTGATCAGAGCGGAAATATCCAGTGCTATGTTGCAAGAGATGGCATAGGAGAAGAAGAATACAAAGATTTCAAGAAGCTGGATATCGGCGATATTGTAGGTGTGGAAGGAGAAGTCTTTAAGACAAAGACAGGAGAGATTTCCATTCATGCCTCTGCAGTAAAGCTTCTGTCTAAGAGCCTGCAGATCCTTCCGGAGAAATTCCACGGACTGACAAACACAGATATGCGTTATCGTCAGAGATATGTGGATCTCATTATGAATCCGGAAGTACGGGATACATTTATCAAACGTTCTCATATTATCAGTTCCATCCGGAGATACCTGGACGGACAGGGATTCCTTGAGGTAGAGACCCCTATGCTTGTAAGCAATGCCGGAGGAGCTGCAGCAAGACCCTTTGAGACACATTTTAATGCTCTGGGAGAGGACTTTAAACTCCGTATTTCTCTGGAGCTGTATCTGAAACGTCTGATCGTCGGCGGGCTGGAAAGAGTGTATGAGATCGGGCGTGTATTCAGAAATGAAGGTCTGGATACAAGGCACAACCCGGAATTTACTCTGATGGAGCTGTATCAGGCATATACAGATTACAACGGAATGATGGATCTGACAGAGAATCTTTACCGTCATGTAGCGCAGGAAGTTCTGGGAACTACTAAAATCGTATACAACGGCGTAGAAATGGATCTTGGAAAGCCGTTTGAGCGTATCACTATGGTAGATGCCGTGAAGAAATATGCCGGTGTGGACTGGAACGAGGTAGAGACAACCGAGGATGCCAAGAAACTTGCGGACGAGCATCACGTAGAATACGAAGCGCATCATAAGAAGGGCGATATCTTAAGCCTCTTCTTTGAAGAGTTTGCAGAGGAACACCTGATCCAGCCTACTTTTGTTACAGATCATCCGATCGAGATTTCTCCGCTTACAAAGAAAAAACCGGAAAATCCGGAATACGTAGAGCGGTTTGAGTTCTTTATGAACGGCTGGGAAATGGCGAACGCTTACTCCGAGCTGAACGATCCTATCGATCAGAAAGAACGTTTCAAAGCACAGGAAGAACTGCTTGCTATGGGTGATGAGGAGGCAAACACGACAGATGAAGACTTCCTCAATGCACTGGAGATCGGTATGCCGCCGACAGGAGGAATCGGATTCGGTATTGACAGAATGTGTATGCTTCTTACAGATTCTGCGGCAATCCGTGACGTGCTTCTGTTCCCGACAATGAAGTCACAGGGAGCGGCAAAGAATGCTGCGAACAATGAAAGTCAGGCGGCACCGACAGCTGCAAAGGCAGAAAAACCGGCAGCGAAGATCGACTTTTCCAACGTGAAGATCGAGCCCCTCTTTGAAGAGATGGTAGATTTTGAGACATTTGCAAAATCCGATTACCGTGCTGTGAAGATCCTGGCATGTGAGGCTGTGCCCAAGAGCAAAAAGCTTTTGAAATTTACTCTGGATGACGGCGTTCGCAAGGACCGCGTGATCTTAAGCGGTATTCACGAGTATTACGAGCCGGAAGAACTGGTCGGAAAGACGGCGATTGCTATCGTAAACCTGCCGCCGAGAAAGATGATGGGAATTGACTCTGAGGGTATGCTGATCTCAGCAGTACATGAGGAAGATGGCCATGAAGGACTGAATCTTCTGATGGTGGATGACAGGATCCCGGCAGGAGCGAAGCTCTACTAGAAAATATTTGAATAAATATCGGATCAAATGGAATCCCTCTTTTTGCCTTTGGCTGAAAGAGGGATTTTCTGCTAAAACGACGCTTGCAGTGGTACATACCCATTATTTCCTTCTCGGCATGGTATTCTTCCTTTTGCTGGTTCTTCTGGAAAAGAGTTTTTCCTTTACCGGACCAAAGACCGGACGAGTATTGGATGTCTATCATATCGGGTTGAATCTGACAGTTGTTATGTTTGTTGTGCGAGGGATAGTTCAGGTACTGGGGACTGCGCTTTCCGCAGGTATGGACGCGGCAATTTCCGGTATTGCAGGAATCGGACACATCCTGCTGGGGATCAGTATGGTACTTCTGTTGATGCAGATCAGGCGGAGTGTTGCCGGGAAGGATGAACTTAAATAAGGGGAAATATCCCTTTGTGCAATGTTTGTGATATGCAGCTGGTAACTCACCGTCTGCGGTGGCTCTTTATCTCTGCCATAGCTTCAGAGAATGGGCGGGTGTTTCCGGCGGTAAGGTCATCCAAGCCTTCTTGGAGAAACCCACATAATTCACAGCGGCCTGCGAGCTGTTCATATGCCTCAATGCTCATAACAGCAAGGTCGCATTTGCCGTTTTTGGTGATGAAAACCGGCTCCGCATACTTATGACAGAAGGTGGAAATTTCATTATAGCTGTTGCACAGATCTGCGCTTGAACGGATATTTGGCATAAAAGCACCTCCCTTATCTTCCCCTTTTTTATGGTGTCAACTGATAGCGGCTAATATTTTTCCAGTTTTTCGGGAAGCCCATATGTTCCAACAGTTCCTTTTCTGTAATATGTACCAGATTTTTATTTGCTCTGGATATTTCAATGGTCAGTTTCCCTTTAAATTCCAGAAAATCCTCTTTGGGAAGGAGATGGCGGAAAGCAATCACAACGGCAAACAGATCGTTTTTACCATATAAGTATTGGATCCCCTGTTTGGGAATCCGCATTTTCTGGTGTAATGGAAGATCAGATATATTGTCGATTGTCCGATAGGTAAAAAGACGTTCGCCATGAGCGCATACATTCCTGAACTTTGTCAGCACTGACAGGAACTGCTCCATCTGCTTCCGGTTTATGCAGCCAAAGTTCTTACAGATCTTAGACTGCAGGGATTGCGGAAAAACCTTATACATCTTTGAAAGATTTCCAAAGGTAAGCACATTGCTTAATACCCATAAAGGAATATTGTTGTAATTGGCCCGGTAATAATTGATATAAACATAGTCTGTGGTATTTACCGCCCGTTGTAAGGTGGAGATTAAACGGGAAATAATCTTATGATTACGCTGGCTGTTGTTATAATTATTTTCGTCCAGATAAGCAGTCTGCGATTCACCGTATTTTTCTGCGAAGTAGTAGGACATCAGGGAACGCATATGACGCTCAATCTGCAAAAGGTATTTGAAAAAAAGCTCACGCAGATTAGAATCAAATTCATACAGAGCTACAATTTCATTAAAAGTAGTACCTTCTTTATATTTTTTTGTCAAAGGGATACGGAAAAGATGTTTGTATCCGCCAAATAAAGGAAAATAACCAATCCGCATCAGCACATCTTTTGCATATGTTTCATCTGTAATTACTAAATGCTTTTCTGACTTTAAAAGCTCAATCTGTTCGTCAAAAGTAGAAAATGTCTTTTGTGACGGCATAGTAAAATCTCCTTGAAATAAAAAGAGGGAGAGACCCGCAGGTTCTCCCCCGGTCACGGGCTTCGCAAGTTTCCGCAACACGATCACTGAACTAAATATAGCAAAACTGGCTTGAAAAGTCAATCCCGCAAATTCCGTTCTTTGTTATCATATGCGGAATGTATGGGGAAAATACATTTAGATTTGTATATATTTTCCAGTTTAAGCATATGGACAGGCTCACGGAGTAAGGAAAAACCTCGGTGAGCTTTTCACAGGTATGGGCGCGCGTCTGTGTCTGAATGGTATAATGATAAAAAAATTTTCAAAATAGCAAAATATAATGGGGAAAATGATAAAAAATTTATCGAAATGTTGAAAAAACCGATATTATCATATATGATAATTAATAGAACTGACAACGCAGGCATCTTAACTGTGCTCCGGTCAGGATGCCTCATTTGTAACCTGCATCAGGAAAAAAGGAAAGGAAATTCTATGCATAAAAAAGAAGAACTGCTAAAGAGATGTACAGAAATATTAAGCAAGGAATTGCCTGTATTGAGAAAAATAAACAATTTAACGCAAAAGGATCTGGGAGATATTATCGGGGTGAGCCGGCAGACGGTTACCAATATCGAGAGTGGAAAAAGTGAGATGAAATGGACCACCTTTCTGGCGATCATGTTTGTTTTCTCATTAGATCACAGTTCAGTCGAATATTTAAGGAGATTAGATATTCCTTATGCGGAAATAAAGCAATGGCTGGCTGAAAAGAGGGGAGAAAAATAGTTTATGGACTTTTCGATTGTCGTTCCAACATGGAACAGGTCAAAATTAGTGGATGCCTTATTGGAATCGCTGTATGAAGAACGAAAAAATTATGATCTGGGAGAGACAGAAGTACTCATAGTAGACAGCAGTAAAGGAGAAGAAAAGGCGGCCATTATGGCATCGTGTGAAAAATATGATGCACAGTATATAGAAGGGGATGACAGTGTCCGAAAGAAAAGAAACAAAGGAATTGACCTGGCCGGGTATGAGTACATATTGTTTATTGATTCCGATGTTACGGTAGGGCCGGGGCTTTTGAAAAGCCACGCGGCTACACTGAAGGAAGGTGAATCGAATCCGAAGATTACAGGTTCTTTCGGACTGACGGAGTTTGTCGGAAAAAAGAAATTCTGGTGGCATGTAATAGAACATACCTCCTTTCTGGATTCTTTCGGTTTTGCAAAGTTTATGCCGTTTGTGTCATGGACGATCGGAAATAATGTTGCTTTCCGCAGGGATGAATTAATTAAGATAGGAAAATTTGAAGAGAATTTTCCATTCAAGCTTGGCGGAGACGATCTTGATATGACTTACCGTTATACAAAAGCCGGTAATCTGATCAAAACAACGCCCGGGGCGGTCACTTATCATTCAAGGGAAACATGGAATACACGCAAAGCGGTAAATGACAGAGCGAAACGCTGGGGTACGATGGAATATCATATTTTGAAACGATATCCGGAACTGGTTCACAGGAGGCTGCCGATGACAGGCGATGTGGCAGCGCTTGTGACAGGCGTACTGGGAATCATGGCGCTTATTAAAGGATCCTGTGTGCCGATCCTGTTTCTGCTGGCGTGGTATCTGCTTTTATATTTTATGATGTATAGACATTATGTGTCCTGCAATGGGAAGGCAAATATTTTTTTCTGGACAATTGCCATGTTCCAGCAGGGGAAATACAGATTTTGGAGAATGGTAAATTCCATCAGGCATCTGGATTTTTCTCTTGCTTTCAAAGGGCAGTATTTTGGAATATATCATATAAAATCAGATTATCAGAACAGCGTAAAGAAAATATGGCTTTATTATGACTCGATTTTTATTCTTATCATTGCCATGATCTTTTATCGTTTTATTGTGTAGTAGTGAAAGGATATAGAAGAAGATGGATCGTATAAGTTTCAGTATTGTTGTGGCGACAAAAAGCAGAGTCCGGTTACTGACGGAGCTGATAGAGAGTATAGATGTCGCAAGGAAAAACTATTCCGGAGACTGTGAAGTACTGATCGTTGACGACAGCATTCCGGAAGAAAGCGAAGCAGTTCAGGCCGTATGCAGGGAGCATGACTGTAAATACATTTTTTATGAGAACAGTGTTTCTGCAAAAAGAAATTACGGAGTTTTGCAGGCTAAGAATGATGTTGTACTGTTTCTGGATTCGGACTGTATTTGTACAGAACATATCATAGAAAGATATGCGGAAAAATATACAGATGAAAAAATTGCTGCAGTTGCAGGCCCATTAGAGTTCGTAGGGGAAGACACCTGGTTTTGGAAGGCGATTGAAGCAACACCTTTTTTAACCTGTTTCTATCTGCCCAGGTTTCTTCCGAAAGTGGAATGGGGTGTGACTGCAAATTTTTCTGTCCGCAGACAGGTTTTCCTGGAAGTAGAGGGATTTGATGAGACATTTAAAAGACCGGCAGGAGAAGACGTGGATCTGGGTATGAAGATCTGTGAAAAAGGATATGAGATCAACGCGGCGGCGGAAGCGCTTGTCTATCACAGCAAAAAGACCTGGATTCCGGTGAAAGCCATGTTCCGCCGGCTTAACTTCTACGGGACAGCAGACTGTGATCTGATCCATAAGCACCCGGACAGAGGGGACGTGGTCCTGCCGAAAAGAAGTATGCTGTATATCATATATGCTCTCTTCCTTGTGCTGGCAGCCATTGCCTCCGGGAAATGGTGGGTATTGGCAGGAATCCCGCTGGTTTTCCTCGTGGAAAATATCGTGATGTCTCATCTGGTGAACCGCCTTTCCAGGGAGAAGAAGGCGACTTTATGCCAGCAGTTTGTAGCGCAGATGTTAATTCATGACAGCGATTTTGCCTATTTAAAAAGATGTGCGGTAACCGGACAGTTTTCGGATATCCGGAAACAGATGATCTACTATATGGGACAGTACAACGGTATGCTGGAAATAGGCTCTTACAATACATGGCTGCAGCTGCTGCTGTTGATGGGCATCGCAGCCCTCATAGTCTTCTTATTATAGAAAATTTGTGCGGAAAAAGCAGGGGGGAAATTTCTATGTATGAAAAAGAAATGAAAAAGTTGATGAAACTGTATGAGGACGGCATTTTCTCGCAGCCGTTTTACGCAGACAAGATTGCCGGGGCGCAGGATTTTGAAAGTTATGAAAATTTTTCAAAAATTCCGTTTATGTACAAGGATGATCTGAGAAACACAAAGCCATTCGATAGAACGTCGGCAACGACAAAAGACGTCTACGGCATTTTCTCAAGCAGCGGCACAACAGGCAGCAAAACTTTTTATGTATATAGTAAGAAGGATAAAAAAGTTTACAATGAATTTGTGAAAGCATTCTACAGTGAGCTCGGGGTAAATGAAAGGGACCTCGGAGGAGTATTTGCTCCGGTTGATACGGGAGTTATGGCTCACTCAATGATGTGGCAGTTTACGACCATGGGAAGCGGATATGTGAATTGTCCGGAGCCTTCTCCGGATAATATGATCGATTTTGTAGAAGCTCTGCCGATTACAATTATTGCAACAAGGCCAAGTGTGGTGTGTTCGATCGCAGACAATCCGCAGTACGTGAAAAGCGCCGGGGAATCCAATGTGAGAATGCTGCTTCTGGGCGGCGGGTTTCTGACGGAAGGGCGCAGGAAGTTTATTGAAAAAATGTGGGGAGCCAGCTGTTACAGTATGTTTGGCATGAGCGAAGTATTTGGGCCCATGGCCGGGGAATGCCGCTATCAGGACGGGCTGCACTATCTGGACAAATATCTGCTGATCGAAGTTCTGGATCCGGTTACCCATATGCCTGTAGAGCCGGGAGAGTATGGAGTTGCAGTGTATACGACCCTGTGGGATAAGGGCTTCCCGATCCTTCGGTATTGGACAGATGATTACATTGCAGTGGATACATCTCCGTGCCGCTGCGGCAGAGATCTTCCAAGATTCCGCTATAAAGGAAGGCTGGCGGACTGTCTGGAGATCAAGGGGCAGTATGTTTTCCCACGTATGCTGGAAGAATGTCTGTTCAGGTATGGTTTTGAAGGAGAATACCGTGCCGTACAGGAAAAAGGAAACCGGATCAAAGTGGTACTTGAGAAGAGGGATGGTTACAGCGTTTCGCCGGGGATGAAGAAAGAAATAGATGAATTGTTCATGAATGAGGTGGCAATAGAGTTTGTCCCGAAAGAAAAGCTTGCGTATGATGGGCATGCGATAAGGTTTATAAAAGAAAATGGTTAAGATATGAGGGGAAAAGTATGAGAATCTCAGTTGTAATTCCTGTTTATAATGAGGAAAAATGTATCGGACGGTGTTTGAAGGCATTGGCAGATGGAACAGAAAAGCCTTACGAAATTATTGTCTCAGATGGGATGTCTACGGACCGTACAGAGCAGATTGCAAAAAAATACGGTGCAATTGTAGTTGAAAATAAAAAAAGACATGCTGCCGGCGGGAGAAATGCAGGGATAAAAAGAGCGAAAGGAGATATTATTGCCTTTATTGATGCGGACTGCATTCCCGATAAAGACTGGTTAAAAGAGATACGAAAAGCATTTGAAGAGGATGACATTGACGGACTGGGCACTTACATCAGACCCGCTAAGTCGGATAATAAATACGAGGAATTTTGGGGACGTCTATCCCTTCAGATTTTGATGTCATATGGAGACGAGCCTTATTATGTGCAGGATAAAACATTGAATACGGCGTTTATTACAGCAAGCTGTGCATACAGACGTTCTCTCCTGTGCCGGATAAAAGGATTCAACAACTTTTTTGCCAACAATGCAGAAGATATAGATATATGCTGGAGAGCATTGGAGCAAGGGGCAAAACTGAAATATGTGCCTTCGGCAAAGATTACGGCACACTCTCCGAGAACTCTGAAAGGAATCTGTAAGAAGAGCTTCAGAAACGGTATTTCAAGTTCCAAACTTCAAAAAGTATATTCAAATAATAGAGTCAGTATAGACAAAACTTTATATAAAGCCCTGGTTTCTAATATAAAGGGAATTTTTAAAGGTGAAACATACAGCTGGCTTTTTGTCGTTGAAATCATATGCCATTTGGCAGGGAAGTATTACGGAAGTGTGAAGTGTGGTGTGATCAACATATGAGGCGGAAAAAAGTATTGTTTATCTCGGCGGGTATTTTTCCGATACCGGCGAACAAAGGCGGAGCCGTTGAAGAATTGATCGATACATTTACGGAAAATAATGCGAAAGAAGACAGATATGAGATTTCTGTTGCGAGCTGTGTGTTTAAGGGAAGGGAAATAAAAGCAAAAACGAAGGGCGTGAAATATTATTACTTCAGGACGCCGTTTTATCTTTCCCTTGCAGATAAGATGTATTATCTCTATGTTGACAGAATAGAGAAGGACTGGAGAAGTATGTTTCGGCAGTACTGTTTCCGGAACAGACATTATATAAAGAAGATTACGGAAACGATGGATTTAAAAGCATATGATGCGGTGATCGTGGAAAACAACATGTCCCTGCTTGAAAAACTGTCTGAAGTAATGGGGGAAGAGTTTGAGCGCAAATGTATGTATCACATGCACAGCAATCTGGTGGATAATGAGGAGATGATCCCTTATCTTGCCCGCTGCAGGAAGATACTGGCAGTCAGTGATTATGTGAAAGACCATCTGTACCAGACTGTTCCCCAATTGCAGAATACGGAAATTGTAAAGGTCACAAATGGTATAAGAGAGTGGACGTACTCGAAAGAAGAACGGCAGAGCCTTCGGGAACAAATGCGTGACAGATACCATGTCGGTGAGGAAGAGACGATATATCTGTTTGCGGGGCGTGTAAGTCCGGAAAAGGGAGTGCTGGAAATGACCAGGGCATTTCGCGCTGTATTGCCGCGCCTTCGGCATAAATCCCGCCTGTTTATTGTCGGATCAGCCAGTTCGGGATCGGATAAAGAGTCTTATTATTACAGGGCGGTCAAAAAGGAGGCGGCACAGTCTCCGGAGAGTATCATCCTGACAGGATATATTAACCATGAGGATGTTGCAAAGTATCATGTGATGGCAGACGCACAGATCGTACCGTCTATTATGGATGATCCGGCTCCGCTTACTGTACTGGAAGGAATGTCAATGGGAAATTTCCTTTTGTTGTCAAAAGCAGGAGGGATTCCGGAATATTCTGCGAATTACAGCAACAAAATATTTTTTGAGCGGGGAGATTCCTTTGAAAAAAATATCCGGGACGCGTTTCTTTCTTATGACCAGGATAAGGCTCCCCATCGTTATGAAAACAGCGCGAACCATTTTGGAGAGGAACGGTATTACCGTGAACTTGCGGAGGCAGTAGATGTTTCGTAAAAAATTCAGATATATTGCGCCACGTTTCGGGCGATTTCGATATTATAACCGAATAAGGATCTTTGGCTTTGACAGAGAACGAAGGATAAGGCGTACTTTTGGAGAAAAGGCAAACATCATATTAAATTCCGATTCCAGGATCGTTCTGCCCTTTACTGATATAGATATTACGACATTTTGTAACCTGCGGTGCAGGCGCTGTGCAAAATGCATTCCGTATTTCCGTCAGAGAAGGCATTTTACTGCAGAAGAAATCCGTGAAAATCTGGAAGCACTGACAACATATATAGATCGGATTTATGTGGCAAATATCATTGGCGGTGAGCCTTTTCTCAACCCGGAACTGAAAGAGATTGTTCGGATATGTGCAGAAAACCCCAAAATAGAAACGCTGGAACTGACGACCAACGCCACCATTGTTCCGGATGACGAGGTGATCCGCGCTATAAAAGACGGCGGTGTGACCGTTCATATTTCCAATTATCCGAATCTTGATCAAAGATATATAGAGAATAAAAGACGGCTGATCGAAAAACTGAAGGAATATGGTGTGCCTTATGAATATCAGTTCCATGAAATCTGGCTGGATTTTGGAGAGATTGAAAAACACAATTACTCGGGTAAGGAATTGGCAGGGATGTTCCTTCGCTGTCCGATGAACAGCTGCACTGTATTTCATGGCAGAACACTGTACCGGTGCGGAAAGGCAAGTTATCTTGCGCAGCATGGCATGGAGAGAGGGGCGGACGATATCATTTCTCTGGAAGAAATCCATAGTAAAAAGGAAATGGCGGCGAAAATAAAAAAATTCTTTTCAGTGAAATATCTTCCGGCATGCAGGTACTGCCATTTACATCCGAAGGCAATTGCAGCCGCTGAACAATTGGAGGGGGATTCGTTCCTATGATGTACGATTATATCATTGTGGGCGCAGGTCCGGCAGGCTGTGTCTGCGCGGGGGAATTAAAAAGGAAAAATTATTCAGTGTGCGTGTTGGAAAAACAGCCTGAACATTATAGAAAAGTATGCGGGGACGGTATCAGTTACGTCTGTGTCCAGGCTCTTAGAAGCATAGATTTTCCGATAGAATCTCTTATGGATGCCGGTGCTGTGAAAATTCAGAGATATATTCATTATGTAAATGGAAAGATGTATGAGGACAGGATCGGAGATTACGGGAAAGAAGCATATGGCCTGGCAAGAGATAAGACAGACGCTGCTTTCAGGCAATATTTTATCAAAGACAGAGACATACCTCTTTATTATAACAGGAACGCCGGGGAAATAAGAAGTGTGGATCAGGGATATGAAGTATGCGGCATCAAAGCAAAAAGGCTCGTACTTGCAGCAGGAGCTTTGGCAAAAATAAATCTTGACGGCAAAGCGCTGCTTCGCCCTGATGCAGGAAGCCCTGTTGGAATATCTGCCATACTTCAGGCAGATGCTGCCGGGAGTCCTTTTTTCCTGTTTGATTACAGGGCAGAATATGAGGGGACATACGGTTGGATCTTCCGTGTGGGCGAAAGAGAATATAATGTCGGATTATGGCTGAAAAGAGAGAAAAATCTGCTTGCAGCAAGATTTCAGCAATTTCTGGAAACGCGGGTGGAGGAATACTTAGGGTGCGATTATCAGTGGAGGAGAAAGCCGCGGGGCGCCATTATGGGAATCGGAAACAGAAGAGTACATACAGATGATTCCATTGTTTATCTTGGAGATGCATCAAATACTTCCAATCCGGAAGACGGAGAGGGAATTTCACTGGCAGTAAAAGATGCCCTGGATTTCACCGGCGGGCTGAAATAGCAGGCGTCCATTGGGGGAAGGGCGGTGAAAAAAGGATGATAGAGATAAAAAAAGCAGTATTGAAAGTACGGCGTCAAAAGACAGGAGAGCTGGAACTGGCACAGGAGAAACCTGTCCGGGAAGGAGAAAGGGAAGGATGGCTGTTTGAAGACGGGAAAGAAATCACAGGAGGGTTTGTTCTTGGGAAAATCCCGGATGGACAGACCGGATGGCTTACCTTTACGATTTCCAATACAGCAGTGGAGGAAAATGCCAACCTCAGGATGGAGACACCGGTGACGTTGGATCTGTATATTTCGGAAAAACCGGAGAAGATCACGGCCATGTATTTATTCAGCGACTGGTGGACCAGACCTGCGTTTCTTAACAGTTTTGCTGAAATTCCGCCGGGAACTCAGGTGGCTTTCCTGAAATATGCAGATCATTACGCCTGCCTGATCCCGGGCGTGGGGGAAAGTTATAAAACTACCCTGGCGCCGGGAGGAGAGATGTTGATTTCTCTGGAAATGACCGCCTTCATGGGAGGGATGAGCCAGGTAGATGAGCCGGTATTCCTTTACGTGGAAGACAGAAATATTTACCGGGCAGTGGAAAAGGCGTTTGCCTGTCTGGCCGCTTCTAAAGGGATCAAAAAAAGGGAGGACAGAAGGTTCCCTGAAATATTCCGCTATTTGGGATGGTGTACCTGGAATGCATTTTACCAGGAAGCGGACGAAGAGAAAATAAGAGAAAAGGCCCGGGAATTTAAGGAAAAACGAGTGCCGGTGCGCTGGATCCTGCTGGATGACGGCTGGCTTTGTGCAAAGGGGAGCAGATTGTATGATTTTGAACCTGATAAAAAGAAATTCCCGGAAGGATTTCTGAAAATGAAGGCAGAAATCTGCAGGCCGAAGGAGATTTCCTGGCTTGGCGTATGGCATGCGCTGGGCGGATACTGGGGCGGCATTCTTCCCGGAAGTATCCTGGAGAGGGAAGAAAGGGAGCATTTGTGCCGCACGGCAAACGGCAGGTATCTTCCGAAGCCGCAGGCAGACGCCGCTTTTG
Source organism: Claveliimonas sp. (assembly GCF_037273965.1). Taxonomy (NCBI): domain Bacteria; kingdom Bacillati; phylum Bacillota; class Clostridia; order Lachnospirales; family Lachnospiraceae; genus Claveliimonas; species Claveliimonas sp. The sequence continues at coordinate 55,069 of NZ_JAYAZJ010000073.1, forward strand.
CATTCTACAGAAGCTGGTATAAAATCTTGAGAAAAGAAGGGGTTGATTTTCTCAAGGTGGACGGGCAGAGCGCGGTAAAGAATTATTTTGAGAATACAGCTCCTGTGTGCCGTGCGGCAAGGGAGATTCAGGAAGGCCTGGAGGGAGCTGCCACCTGTTTTGACGGGGCGGTTATCAATTGCATGGGTATGTCTATGGAACAGATATTGGCGAGGCCATCTTCTGCTGTATCCCGAAGCAGTGATGACTTTTTCCCGGACCGGGAAAGCGGATTCCCGGAACATCTTTTACAAAACGCTTACAATACACTGTATCAGGATATGTTGTATTACTGTGATTGGGATATGTTCTGGACGGACCATAAAGACAGTGTGAAACACAGCCTTTTGCGGGGAATCAGCGGCGGGCCGGTTTATATCAGTGATAAAATCGGCAGAACGATCCCTGAAGTATTAAAACCGCTCATCTATCTGGACGGGGAAATCCTCATGATGGACAGGGGAGCCAGGCCGGCGGCAGACTGTATTTTCACAGATCCCCGAGAATCAAAAGTGCTGAAGCTGACCAATGTGGCCGCTTATGGGGAAGGGAAAAAGGGAGGCGGAGTTGCCGTATTTAACTTTTCGAGCCAGAGGCGGCGTGTCGTTTTTTCTCCGTCTGATGTATGGGATATTTCCCATTACGATCAATACTGGGTCTATGATTATTTTAACCAGACCGCCCGTATATGCGGAAAGGATGAGCGCATAGAAGAGGAGATCGGGGGAGACGGATTTGCCTGGTATGAGATACTTGGCGCCGAAAGTCCGGGGACCTTCCTGGGATTAAAAGAAAAATATGCAGGATTTACGGCGGTGGAGGACGTATACAGGTCAAAAGACAGAATGACGGCTCTCATGAAAGAGCAGGGAAAGACAGGCATTCTCTCGGTCAAAGAGCCGGAGGCTGTGTACTGCAATGGGACAGATGTTTCGGAATGTGTTGAAAAAAAGGGATTTTTCTATACGGTAAATTTGGAAGAAAAAAGCAGGAAAGCCATGATAGAAGTTGTCTGGAGGGATCAGATATGATGACATCTGCAGAGGGAAATCTGGAACAGGATATGTTAAGATACAGACCTTTCATAGAGGAATGTTTTGGAGGAAAAAGGTATACGCTGGAAGAAGTGCCGGGAGGCCGCTCTTTTGATATAAAAGCAAAAGCCCATTGTGATGGGAAAGATTATATGGTCAAAGTGATCGAAGGACGCCTGGATGGGGAGGAGAGGAACAAAAACAGAATAGCCTGGTATCAGGCGCTGTGGCGGATCCGCCATGAGAATCCCTGTGTTCTTGGACCGCTCTTTTACGGCATGGCGGCCGGCCGTGTTGTTACGATAACAGAATGGATAAAAGGAGAGCAGTTGAATGAGGCGTTCGATAAAAGACCGGACAGCATGGTCCTCTTTGGAAAGAAAGCAGGCCGGCTGCTGTATGAGCTCCACCATCAGGAGTTTGTAAGGAGGGCGGCGAAAAGCGGGGGCGTCAGTATCGCCGAAAAGACCGCGAGGGCAGTATCAGAGCTGGAGCAGGAAATAGGACGATGCGGAATTGATTTCAGGGGAATGGATCGGGCAATGGATTATCTGAAAAGCAACAGAGCGATTCTGTCAGAAGAAAGAGCAGGGATCGTACATAATGATATCCGGCCGGAAAACTTCATATCTGCAGGCGGGAAATTATATATTTATGATTTCGACTCAGGGACGATCCAGGATTGTTTTGCAGATTTTACATATCTTTCTGCAATTTCTCAGGAAAAGTACAGGCCATTTTCCTATGCGGCCATCATGTCATATTTTGATCTTGATATACCGGAGGAATTCTGGAAGGTGAATTTATATTTCAGTATTATAAAATTGCTGGATTATGCAATTTATAAGCACCATAAAAGCGGAAAAAGGATCGTAAACCAGGCAGATAATTTTGTGCAGTTATTTCATAACTATGAAAACCCTGTCCCGGACTGGTGGGGACAGATAGATGAACAGTATCGGGATAAATTATAAGAAAATGGAAAAGGAAAGAGAAATGGACGAATTAATACTTGTAAATGCAGAGGATGAGGAAATCGGATATGGAGAAAAGGCCTATGTGCATGAGAAGGGTCTGCTGCATCGGGCGTTTTCTGTTTTTATCGTAAATGACGGAAAGATGCTGATCCAAAAGAGAAACCGGAATAAGTATCATTCCGGAGGACTATGGACGAATGCATGCTGTTCCCATCCGAGAAAAGGGGAGTCTCTTAAAGAGGCGGTCCACAGGAGGCTGGAAGAAGAGCTGGGAATAGACTGCGATGTGGAAGAATTGTTTGACTTTATGTATCGGACCGTATTTGCCGAAAATCTGTATGAGTATGAATTTGACCATGTATTTCTGGCGGACTACTCTGGAAGTATTGAATTAAACCGGGAAGAAGCCTCGGAAATAAAATGGATCGATCTGCAGGAACTAAAAGAAGATATTGTCCGCCGACCGGAAAAGTACACAAGCTGGTTTTTGATTGCGGTAAATAAAGTCATAAAAGTTGCGGAGGAAAAGAAGGAATGGAAGCAGTAATAAAATATCTCCGGGTCGATGAGTGGATGAGTTCCAAAGTGACGATGATGCTTGGAATACAGGCGTATTTTATCTGCCTTGACCAGACGGACGCTCTTGCCGCCTGCAAAGAGCTGCTCGTCTATTTTCTGTTCCTTTCCATGTTCCTGGCAGTCAGCTATGTGGCAAATGATTTCTCGGATCTGGAGATTGACAAAATGGCCGGGAAGAAAAAGGTAATAGGGAATTTGCCGCGGTGGGCTGTCTGGCTGTCCTTTCTTCTCATGGCTTTAGCAGGCGATGTACCCATCCTTCTTTATGCGGACAATAAGATTTTCGCTGTAGCTGCAGTTTTTCTTACTACATTTCTGGGAGTGGCCTACTCCGTTCCGGGCATCCGCTTTAAGGAAAGAGGAGTCTGGGGACTTATCGAGTGTTCGTTTGCCCAGCATTGTATGCCGCTTGTTGTTTTGCTTCTGTTTCTTAACTGGAACAGGCTCAATATATTTTTGTGGATCGTCTGGTTCTGTCTTTCATTTTTTGACGGTTTAAGATATATTCTGATCCATCAGTTTATCGACAGGGAAAATGACAGAGCGACAGGTACTCATACGTTTGTCTCCGATCGGCAGATGAATATAAGAAAATGGATTTTATATTTATGTATGGCGGAAGGAGTGTGCTGTATCTTTTTGCTGGTTCCTTTATTTGCCAGGTACAGTGTTATTATCATTTCCGGGCTGGCCTTTAATTTTATATTAGAGTTCTGCATTTACGAAGTGCTCAATGTTTATGCCAAAAAAGACTGGCTGGTGTCCTATGATTCTGTTCCGCTGGAAGCGCTTCTCAATATCATCATGCCGGTTATGTTTGGACTGTGTATGGCGAAGAGAAATGTGTGGGCAGGGCTTTTTTGTATATTTATCCTGGTCTGCTGCTTCAAATCGCTGAAAATAAAACTGGGAATTGCAAATGTGTTCCTGAAGTCGAAATTCTCATAATGGAGAAAAAGGGGGGATTCTTTTATGAAAGCAACCGTGTATTGTCTGGAAGATCATAAGATGGAAATCAGGGAAGCTGTAAGCGTATCTTTCCCGGATGCAGAGGTGAAATTTGCCGCATATGAAGATCTGACAGTGGGAGGAGAACTTTTAGCTGTTGATCACGAATTGGTACATCTGCTGAAAAAGGATGAAACAGCAGGTTACCCGTCTGTATATGTATATTTCAAAAGACGCCTGTTTGCTGTATCCCGGGCGGATCTGCTGGAAGAAGAAAGAGAGACATATGTAAAGAAAGAGGACTGGGACAGTGCAAAGGACATCAACGAAGTGTTGTGCGATATTGATTTCCTCTGCAAAAACACAGTAAATCGATCTTATCCGGATTTTTTCCAAATTGAATCAACGGACTATTGCAACAGCAAATGTATCATGTGCGAACATTATTTTACTCATAATAAACAAGCGGAGATCCTCAGTATGGAAACGCTGGAGCATATGAGAGATGCGATACAGCTAAGCAGACGTATTAATCTTAACGGGATGGGAGAGCCGTTCATCAGTAAACTGGTAAAACAGCAGATCGATCTGTATGTCGGATACGGGAATAAGATAGTTGCCAACACAAACCTGTCTGTGCTGGATGACGAACTGATAGAGCGGATAGGGAAAGATTTTGAGTGGCTTGCGATCTCTATTGACGGCGCAAGCAAAGAAACCTACGAATCCATTCGGATCGGCATGTCCTATGAAACATTGATCAGCAATCTGTACAAATTAAAAGAGAGAGTGCCCCATGTGAAGAAGATCATATCCATGGTCATGATGCGTCAGAACGTCTGCGAAATGCCGCTGATGGTGGAACTGGCTCATAAGGCGGGGGCGGACCAGGTGGTCTTTTTGAACCTGAATCCTAACCTGATCATCGGAAATGCCGGGGATGTCATGCTCCATTACCCTAAAGTGACCGAATATTATTCCGTGAAAGCACTGGAGAAGGGAGAAGAACTGGGAATCCATGTCGTAGTGGCAAATGCCGGGGGATTAAACCGTGCAATTACATTTGATGAAATTCAGGACGAACTTACTCAAATGAGAAGGATACCTATGTGGAAAACGAAAGAAGAAGAGCAGAAAATGCTGGAGACAGCCGAAATCGTGAATCGTTACATTGAGACACATGATCAGGAGCAAAATACAACGGTACCGACAGAGGTGAGATGTTCCGGCGTCTGCGACTGGCTGCTGAAAAACTGCTATACAAATCTGCACGGCGATATCTCCATGTGCTGCAGAAATTTAATATACCGCGCCGGAAACGTATCGAAGGAAGGGGAGTTCCTCTCTGTATGGAACGCTCCTTTGATGCAGAAAAGCAGAGAGATCTTCTATTCGGGCTATGTTCCGGAGGCGTGCCTGAAATGCGGCATGATCGAAGGAGGAGAGCTGAAATATCTGACAGTAGATATCAGCCCGGATTTTTATCAGGATACCAGGCTGAAAAAAAAGCAGAAACAGGAACTGAAAACACTGCTGGGAGAATAAAAATATGTTTGAGAAGGAAAAGCAGGAAAACAGGGATCAAATCCTGGAATTTGAAGAAGGAAAACAAATACCGGACAGGGACTGGGACGGGTCCGTTTCCTTTTATCCCAGATATCTTCAGATTGAACATACGACCCGCTGCAACGCAAAGTGCATTATGTGCAACCATCTGTATACCGGAAACAGAGGGGCGAAAGATATTGACCTGGATGTGCTCTATGCCCTGGAAGATATCCTGAAATACGCGGAAACCGTGATGCTGAACGGAGATGGAGAGCCTTTTCTCTGCGGAAATATTGACAAGTCTCTTGCCCTTTTTGGAAAATATGAAGTAAAGGTTGGCATGAACACGAATTTTACAGTAGTTCCGGAGCAGCTGTGGAATGATATGGGACATGCATTTTCCTTTCTTAACATATCATGCGACGGGGCCGAAAAGGACTTGTATGAATCCATAAGAAAAGGGCTGTGTTTTGAGGATTTTAAGGCTAATCTTGAAAAGCTGAACAAGGTTGCTCCCCATTTGAAAAAGAATATGGACTGTGTGCTGATGCGCCAGAATATAGGAGATATGGAAAATCTGGTCCGTTTTGCGGCGGATTATGGATTTTCATCTGTTCGTTTTCACTCGCTGGGAATAAACCCCATCATAGGCAATGAAAAAGATGCGCCGGATCTCTATCCCCATTATCTGATGGAGCAGGCCCAAAAAGCGGCAAATGCAGCCAGGGAGCGGGGGATCAGGATACAGCTGCCCCGGGTTCAGTCTCCGGAAGGAGGAGACGCGGCGCGGGATTTGGAAAAAATACACGGCGAGGAAAAAGAGGCAGAAAAGAGGATCCGAAAAGCAGAAGCTTATCATGAGGTATTGTCCCGGCAGTATCTGGGCAGCTCCGTAAGGGAGGAAGATTTTACGCGGGAATTATTTGATTACGGCGATCTGTGCAGATGGGCAGTGGAACGGTGCTATATTGATCTTAACGGGAATCTGACGACATGCTGCTATGATGTGAGCCACCGCTATGGCAGTCTGAAAGAACAAACTTTTGAGGAAATATGGAACGGACCTCTTTATAAAAAGCTCCGCCTTAAGATGAGAGAAGGGAAGCTGCCGAAATGGTGCGGGGAGTGCCAGTGGCTGAAAAACCCGGAATTTTAAGGAAAGAAACGATATCAGGGACAAAGAAGGTAGAGGAAAATGACAATTTATGATTCGGTAAATGATATAAAAGAAATGTTATTCGGGAAAAAGGGAACCGGCTTTGATGAAGTGCGCTCTGCCATCCGAAAAGAAATAGAAGCGGAAAAGGTCAGTATGCCCCCACAGTATATGATGATGAAAATAACAAATTACTGCAATTCGGATTGCGTTTACTGCAATCATGCAAAAAGCAGGATCCAAAATGAAGTGAAGCAGGAAATTTCCCTGGAACGCCTGCAGTCCATCATTGGCGAGGCCATACAGATGGGGGTAAAGGCAATCAGCATAAGCGGTGGAGAACCGCTGGTGCGAAAGGATGTGGAAATAATTATCAGACAGATCGCCGACAGCAATGTGGTTCCTGTCCTTCTGACAAACGGCTGCCTTTTAAAGGAGAGGGCTGAAAGCCTCTACGAAAGCGGACTGCGATATTTCATCATCTCTCTGGACTCCTTAGATGCAGAAGACTACCTTGCACAGCGGGGAGTAGATATCGGCCCTGTACTGGAGGGGATTGAAACAGTAAGAGGACTCATGCAGAAGGATGAAACTGTCAAGTTACATATTACACCGGTGATCACGGCCAAAAATATAGGGCAGATGCCGGAAATGGTCCGGTACTATTCAAAAAAAGGCGTTTCCCTGCAATTCAGCCCCTACCACAGATTTGTTTTTAATATGAGGGATGAACTGGCGGAATTTGACGCCAGGGAGGTTGACACCGTTATGGATCAACTGTTACAGATGAAGAAAGAGGGATATCTGATCGCCAATTCCATTACTTTTCTGCGGCACTTTAAAGCTTTTATGTGCGAGAATAAAATACTGCCTGACGGATACCGGTGTCTGGCAGGATATTCCACAGTCTATGTAGATACCTATGAAAATGTGCTTCCCTGCTGGAGCGGCGGATTCGGGCCGGTCGATAATCTTCAAAATCATACGTTGTCAGATATCTGGTACGGTGAGAAATACATGGAGCTGCGCAAAAAGATGGAAAAGTGTCAGTGCGCCGGCTGCTGGCTTCTGTGCACCGGGGAGCTTACAGTTCTTATTAATGGGGAAGAGTAGTTTTATAAGATTAAGAGGAAACAGGCAATATGCAGATAAAGAGAGAGGATCTTACGAAAGAATACAGTAATATATTTTTTCACTTTGATTTCAGCCAAAGGATGGAACTGGAATACGATCATAAAAGCTATGAACTGACTGATCACACACAGCTGCCGGAATTGATCGAACATTCTAAAGCAAAAGGAGATTATCAGATCAGTAAGATCGCAAATAATATTCTGGCTGTATATGAAACGGAACATCAGATGGAGACATACAGCCATACTCCGGTGATGATTCATATGGAACTTTCCAGCTTCTGCGACTGTGAATGTATGATGTGCAAACATTGCTATGAGAAAAACAGCGATGCACAATACCTGTCCCGCGATAAATTCCATGAACTTAAGCAGTATTTTGCAGCCTGCAGGATCGTTATGATCAACGGATATGGGGAACCCTTTATTCATCCGCAGATTTCAGAGATCATTTCCATTTTTGAAACATATCAGGTAAAGATTTTCACTACGACAAATCTGCAGCATCTTCCAATGGACAGCCTGCCTAAGATCAATAAAGTTTTTGCGAGAATGAACGTTTCCTGTGACGGGGCCTGTGCAGAAACGTACGAATCCATAAGAAGAGGAGCTTCTTTTGCCAAATTTATCAAAAATTTGACTATACTGCGTGAAAACTGTCCGGATGTGCAGCTTTTTATGTCAGTCGTGGCTATGAGACAAAATATTGAGGAAGCAGTCAGTCTCGTGCGCATGGCAAAAGAATTAGGATTTGAAGAAATAAGATTTGGGAGATTGGGATCTAATCTTTTTCTGGGAAATGAAAAAGACGAGCTGATTTATTATCCTAATTTTGCCGGCAGGGAACTGGAGAGGGCGAAGCAGGAAGGGGAAAGGATCGGGATACGCGTAGTAACGCCTGTTATCATGCGGAACAATGTCATTGACTGTAAGAAGGCGGAGCGGGAAAGGGAACAGATCCATGAGGAGCCGTTTTATAAAGGCGATAAATATTATGAAGGATTGGCAGAAAAATATAAAGAATTAAAAGAGTCCCATTTGTTTGAACCTCATCTGTACTCTACGGAAGGAGCAATTTCCTGTGAAGGGCTCTGTCACTGGATCGGATTCGGGCTGTACGTAAACTCATCCGGCAAAGTGAGGCCATGCTCTGAAATTCCCTATAACAGAGGACAGGAAAAAAGAGAAGAAAGGATTGATCATAATTATGAGGAACTGAAAACATTTCGGAAGAAATTTATTTCAGGAGAAGTGCCGAGGGTATGTATGGACTGCGCGTTCATTATGAGCGATGAGATCGGCTGCCTGAAGGTAAATCTTCGGGAGTATAAAAATTATTTTCTGGAAAAGGCGGGGGCGGGAAGAGAAGAATGAACTTTTTATTAGAAACAGGCAGTACCGGTTCTGTGAGATTTCTGTATACAGAAGGGGAAGAGATTACAGACCGTGACGGGAAGCAGGTGTATGTATATGGAAATAAAGAGATGTTTACCGCTGTTGAAAATCCGGAAGGGCCGGGTTCCTGCCGGATCATTCGGAGCACAATGGGAGGAAATAAGACTGTCTTTTATCTGAAACATAACGGCAGGTATTATATTTTCACTTCACTGAAACTGCTGTCTGCCATTTCTTATCAATGCCGTTTCCAGGATGATCCGGAACTGATCAGTGAATTTATATACAACGGATTTATCCGGACAAAGGACACGCTGGTACGTGATGTTTATAAGCTGCTTCCGGAAGAATACCTGGAAATAGAAGCAGGAGAGCTTAACATACATCGACTGGAAAGGACAAAAGCGAACAGGCAGAAGGTCAGCCTGGATCAGATGTATGAAAGAGAAAGAGCAATCATCAATTCCTATATCGATCTGGCGTTGTCAAAAAAGGGGCAGGTTAATCTGGCGATCTCGGGAGGATTTGATTCCAATCTCATCCTGCATTTTCTGAAGGAAAGAGGGATACCATCATGTGGATTTTCCGTCGGTGCGGCCCGGGGATTGGACGAGACAGGCGTGGCGGCAAACTTGTGTGCTCATGCCGGGAATGTCAGCCTTCGGAAAGGAAGCGTGGGGCCTAAGATACGGGAGCACCTGGAAGAAATTGTTGAGACGCTGGAGGGGAATCTTTATGAACGGGGGATTTTCCTTCAATATGCGCTGGCAAAGCTTCTGAAAGAGGAGCATGTCCTATATATTTTGCTGGGCGAAGGAGCGGATCAGGTATTTAACCGGAATTTTTATGACCGTAAGGCACCCCCATATCTGACAAATTACAATGATAATCCATATGAACTGGGGGCCATGGTCGTACTGAAAAAGAGTGTGCTGATGCTGGAGGCATTTGGGATTACAGGGCTATATCCATTTATCAGCAGAAAAATGCAGGATCTTGGGGCTGAAATAATGGAGGAAAACGGCGTTTCCAAAATAAGACAGAAGGAAATGTGCCGAAAATACTTTGATGATGAAACAAACAGCCTTGTAGGAAAGAACCCCGGCAGCACTTCCCTGTGCGCATTGTTCCGGGATTCTGAAGACGAGGAGGCGTTTATTGCCAAAGTAAAGGAAACAAACGAGTTTTATGATCCTTCTTTCCGGATCTCTTATAAATACGGACCGGGGGAGTCAGAGCTAGACTATTATTTATGCCTGGAGTACCTTAGGATATTTAAGAAAATATTTTGCAGCGGATAAAAGAGGTGTGCAATATGAAGAGAGTAGAGTGTGAAATACTTGCACCGGCGGGAAGGGCGGCAGATATAGCTCCTTTACTGGAAAACGGTGCGGATGCTGTTTATGTCGGGCTTGCCGGGTACAGTGCAAGACCGGAATCGTCAGATTTTTCAGCAGAAGAGATATGGGAAGCGCTGCCGGCAGTTCATGGGGAGGGAAAAAAACTGTTTGCGGCGATAAATGCAAATGTTCCCGGAGAGAAAATAGAAGAGCTATGCGGGCTGATAGAAGAGCTGGATGAAAAGGGGATTGACGCCCTGATCCTGTCAGATTACGGGCTGATGAACCGCGTTTCCAAAATAGTCAGACATGCTCAGCTTCATGCAAGCACACTCACGGGGGTCTATAATCACGAAGACGTCCGCATGCTGCAGGAAATGGGAGTAAGCCGCATTATTTTGTCTTCCGATTTATTTGTAGACGAGATTGTGGATCTGACGGACAAAGTTCCGGATATGGATTATGAGATCGTGGCCGATGGCGGGATCTGTTTCAATTCCAACCGCCAGTGCCTGCTTCCTCATTTCGGGCAAAAGGAAGGATACAGTGTGTACTGTCAGAAAGAATATGAACTTTTGAAAGACGGGACATTCCTTGGGCCTGCAAAACGGATCGGAAATCCCCCGGGGAAAATACACCGCACAATGGGGATTTACCTTGGAATGGGCATACGCTCCTTTAAAGTGGAAGGAAGAACAAACCATCTGGACTACATTCTGCAGAGAGTGAAGGATATGGCGGAAAGCAAGAAGTTTTATCTGGAGCATTTGTCTGAAATCCCGGGGATGATGCATTATATAAGACGAAGCAACTGGTATGAGGTGTGAAAATGAGGGAATATTTTGCAGGCCGAGAGACCTATGATCTTGGGAGAATAGAAGAACTGATTGAAAAAAGCGAAGTAAAGGGGATCATTTTAGGAGATCTGTTTTGTCAGAAACGTATGTTTCAAAATGGAATTGTGGATCTGATCCTTTTGATGGACCGTGTTCTTGCCTCTAAGAAGGAGGCGGTTTACCAGGCGCCGTTGTATGTTACCGGGAGAAACTTAGAAGAAGTAACAGCCATCCTACGCCTGATGGACGGATATAAAAAGGAATCCTGTGTGATCGTCCAGGACTTCGGGACTGCCAGGATGGCTGCCGGATCGTATAAGAATATACGCCTTATCTGGGGACAGATGGGGAGAGTGCGGGAGCGGAGGTACTCAGATGAGTTTCTTCAGTTCCTGAAGGAAAGAGGATTTACCGGCATGGAGACAGGGGATCAGGAACTTGCGGGCAGGCTGTATTCATTTGGGCTTGTACCGTTTTTTGACAACGCACTCCTTCAATACCAGACGCTGGGAAGGATCTGTTATCTGGAATACGAGACAGGGCGGTGCGAGCCGGAGCTGTGCCGCCAGGGATGTTACAGCTTAAGGGCGGGGGGAGAAGAATATGAGATGACGATAGACGGATATATGCTTGGGAAAAAGTACCGGATGATACCGGAAAACATACTGGAAACTGTTCATAAGAAATATGGGGCTGAATTGATTTTCAGGAAAAAATAAAAAGGAAACCGGAGAGAAAAAAGATGAAGAGAATATTAGTAACAGGCGGAGCCGGATTTATAGGCTCTCATTTGTGCCGGAGGCTGCTGGACGCCGGAAATAAAGTAATCTGTATTGACAATATGTTTACGGGAACGTATGACAATATAGGAGAGTTGTATTCCAATCCTGATTTTGAGTTTGTGAATGCAGATATTATCCATCCGATGCATCTTGATATTGATGAAATCTATAATCTGGCCTGTCCTGCAAGTCCGGTTCAATATCAGTACGATCCGATCATGACGACCAAGATCAGTTTTCTGGGAGCGCTTAATGTACTTGAAATGGCCAGAAAAATGAATGCGAAAGTCCTGCAGGCAAGTACAAGCGAAATTTATGGAGATCCTCTGATTCATCCGCAGAAGGAAGGCTACAGAGGCAATGTAAATACCACCGGGCCAAGGGCGTGTTATGACGAGGGAAAGAGGGTGGCGGAAACCCTGTTTTCCGATTACCGGAGATTATATGGAACGGACACGAAGATCATAAGGATATTTAACACATACGGACCGCATATGCTGGAAAACGACGGGCGGGTCGTCTCCAACTTTATCATGCAGGCCATACACAACAAGGATATCACCATATATGGAAGCGGAACTCAGACGAGAAGTTTCTGCTATGTGGACGACCTGGTGACCGGCATGATCGCGGTCATGGAGAAAAAGAATTTTCCGGGGCCGGTCAATCTGGGGAATCCCCATGAGATGACCATCCTGGAGCTGGCAGATATGATCATAAGAAAGACCGGTTCCAGCTCCAGGATCGTGCATCAGCCGCTTCCGGAGGATGACCCTGTGAAAAGACGGCCGGATATTTCCTATGCGAAAAGAGAACTGGGCTGGGAACCGACTGTTGATATCGAGCAGGGGATCGAGAGGACGATCGCCTATTTTAAAAAGAAATATTAAAGGGAAAATTATCAGTATAGTGTAAAGAACTACGATTGCTTTTCAAATTTGCGGAGAAACTGCTGTAAGCGCTGTGTCTTTGGGGCGGAAAAAATTTCTTCGGGGGTTCCTTCTTCGGCGATTTCTCCTTCGTCCAGAAATACCACATGATCGGCAATGTGTCTGGCAAATGCCATTTCATGGGTGGCGATGATCATAGTGGTATTTTCCTTTGCCAGTTTATATAAAAGGTTCAATACTTCCCCTACCAGTTCCGGATCCAGTGAAGAAGTAGGCTCGTCGATCAGCATTACTTTTGGTTTTACTGCCATAGCCCGTCCGATTCCGATCCGCTGCTGCTGTCCGCCCGACAGCTGGGACGGATAAGAATCGGCCTTTTCTGTCAGACCGATTGCTTCCAGGATTTCCCGTGCTTGACCTTCTGCTTCTTTTTTAGGGATCTTTTGTACTGCCGTTAGAGGTTCCATGATATTTTCCAGTGCGGTCTTATTTTTGAACAGGCTGTAATTCTGGAAGACCATGGCCGTCCTGGCGCGAAGTTCATATTCTTCGTTTTTCTTATGGTTTTTGGCGTCTACTGAAAACTGGTCAATTGTTATGATGCCGGAATCAGGCTTTTCCAGATAATTGATACAGCGAAGCAGGGTAGACTTTCCGGTACCCGACGGCCCGATCAGGACTAATACTTTTCTTTCTTCCAGACGGATAGAGATATCTTTTAAAACATGCAGCGATCCAAAACTTTTATTTAAATTGTCAATACGAATCATAGTTTTGCCTCTTTCATTTCATATTAATAAATTCTGTTCAGACGTTTTTCCATTTTGCTCTGGAGCAGATTCAACGCGGAAATAATGATCCAGTAGATGACGACTGTTGCCAGATATCCTTCCAGGAAGCGGTAGGTTCTGGAGGTTTCCATGCTGACCGCTGCCATCATATCTTTGAAGCCGATCATAAATCCGATAGATGTTGATTTGAAAAGGTTGATAAAATTATTGGAAAGTCCCGGCACGGCGATTCTTGCAGCCTGCGGAATAATAATTTTGGTAACAACTTTTAGCGGACGCATCCCGATGGAAAGTCCTGCTTCATACTGATCTTTTGTGACGGAATTTAAAGCGGCCCGGATGTCTTCGGACATAAAGGCACAATAATTAGCACTTAGACAAATAACAACAGCTGTAAATGCGCTCATGTTCCGTATCGTCTCGCTGACCTGGGCAAACCCATAATAAAAAAGAAACAACTGTGCGATAAATGGTGTCCCTCTGAAGAAAGAAACATAGACTGTACTCAAAGAGAACAGTCCTCTGATCCGGTACTGGCGAATGACTGCCAGTATGATACCAAGTAGCAGGGAAAGGATCAGGGAGAGAAACGCGACGATGACTGTCGCCGGGAGCAGCTTTAGTATTTTGGGAATAATTTCAATAAAATAGTCGATTCTAAATGTATCCATTTTTTTCTCCAAGGTTTCAAAAGAAGGGGCTTATCACATGAGAACTAAATTCCTCATGTGACGGCCCCTTTTGGTTAGTTAGTTGTAATCTTATTCTTCCATAGGATCAAATCCAAACCACTTCACTGACGTATCATGAAGGAATCCTTCTTCTTTCAGATCGCTGATCACAGCGTTTACTTCATCACACAGGGCTTTGCCTTCCTCTGTTTTCTGGAACGGATATCCGGCATTTTCTGTATATACTGCCTCACCTACGCCCTTGATTTCAAGTCCGGATTCCTGTTTTACAGATTCAATATGAAGAGCTGACATCAAAGTGGCGTCAATCCTTCCAAGCGCTACGTCTGTCGGCACTGCTGTACTGTCGTCGTAATTTACATACTTGATCTGTCCATCCGGATCCAGTTCATCAAAATAGTCATAGGCAATATCATCGCTGAGAAGTCCAAGGGTCCTTCCGTATAAGTCTTCCACACTATTGATATCATTGGTGCTCTCTGCTACAACAATCTTATATGGCACATAGAAATAGGTATCTGTAAAATAGTATTTTTCCTTTCTTTCATCTGTGATACCGATCTGGTCAGCCACAGTATCTACGCGTCCGCTGTCAAGCAGTTCAATGACGCCCGGGAACCCGGCGGTTTCCCACTCGATCTCATAATTCAGACGGTCCGCAATTTCATTCCATACATCAATTTCAAATCCCTGAAGCTCGCCGTCCTCATTTGTTTCTGAAAAAAATGCATGCTCCCCTGTGGTGGAAATGCGGATTGTTTTCTTTTCTTCCTTGCTTTCTTCGGAGCCTTCTGACGAGCTGTCTGAGCCGCATCCAGTCAACATTGCGCCGGTGATTGCCGCCACCAGCAGAGCGGAAACGAATCTTTTCTTTTTCATTTTTTTCCTCCTGTAAAAAGTAAAACCATTTATTCATCATTCCATATTGTCGCACAGAAAAAACCAATTTACCAATCACTTATTTCGATATATGTAGAACACATATCGGGATTTTCAATATGTTGTCATATACTTTACATGAATCTGCAAATATTTTTATAAAAAGTTCTTTTCCGATTTCAGGGCTGTGATATAATTACGAAGGAAATAGTTAAATTTACATGGGAAAGACAGAAATGGGAAAGGAACATATGGCAGATTATGTTGATGTAAACGGAAGGCAAATAAGGATCAGGACTCCGGAAGTCTCGGAAATTGATGAAAACGGCTATTTTCGCCGGCAGTCAAACGCATTTACCGGACATTTGGGAAGCAAAGAGCATCCGGTAGAAAAAGGAAGATATATTCTTTTTTGGTCAACCGGATGTGCCTGGTCTAATCGGGCTGTGATTGTGATCGACCTTCTGGGACTGTCGGAAGCTGTGAAAACAGAAGCGGTAGACTGGACGGACCGTCCGGAAGATCTTGGATGGGAATTTGTCCATTCTCCGGGTCATATTAATCCGGAAACGGGAGCACAGTTTTTAAGCGAACTTTATTACAATACGGATGGGGACTACAAGGGAAGGACAACCGTGCCGGCTTTGGTGGATTATCGGACAAAGACAGTTGTGAATAATGATTTCCAGATGCTGACTGTTTTGCTGGAGACGGAATTTTCTCCTCTGCATCATCCGGAGGCGCCGGATTTGTATCCGGTTCGGCAGAAGGATAAGATCGACAGGCTTAACAGCTGGCTGTATCAAAATGTCAATGATGCGATATACCGTGCATGTTTTGCCAGATCCGTGGAGGCTTATTATGAAGGATACCATACATTTTTTGACAGTTTATCTGTGCTGAACACATGTCTGGAAAAACAGCGGTTCCTGCTTGGCGATTATATTACGGACAGTGATATTCGCCTGTTTACAACGCTGGCCAGACTGGATATCAATTATTCACGGCATCTTGGGCCCTGCCCCGGCCTTTCGGACTATCCGAATTTGTGGGACTATGCAAGAGATCTGTATCAAGTTCCGGCTTTTCGCAGACACACACATTTTCAGGAATTTGCAGCCAGGCAGGATTCAGGCAGAAGAGGGCAGAATTTTCGCTTTCATCCCTATTATGATATGGTAGTGCCCGGTACAGATTTTCCGGAACTATGGTCAGTGCCTGCCGCAAGGGAGAAACTTAGTTCGGATCCTTCCCATAGATTTATGATAAAGTAAAAGGAGAGCGCGGAATGTCTGTTTATTTAAAAACAACAAAAGAAGATATCGATTATGAGGCGGTTGCCGCCCTCTTAAATTCCTTCGGAATGAGCGGGCGGAATGCGGATGAACAGGAGAGAATTTTCAAAAGCAGCTATGCGGTGTCATTTCTATATGACGGTGACAAACTGATCGGCTGTGCCCGCGCGCTGTCAGACGGCGTCTGTGAAGCAGCTCTTTACAATATTGCCCTTGCCAGAGAGTATCACGGCCGGAAACTAGGCCGCATGTTGATAGAATCTATCTTAGAGCAGGTCAGGGGATGCAACATTATCTTATATACCCATCCCAGGACAGTGGCTATGTATGAAAAATTCGGATTCCGTCGGCAGAAAACAGGGATGGCCATCTATCAGGGGAATGCGGATGATCTGAAACGTATGGAAAAGACTGGCTTTCTTTTGCCGGAAGGGTATCGTTTTTCGGATAATGAATTAGGAAGGTCAGTAGGAGGAAATGATGAAAAAACTGAAATTTAGAGAAACTGTTTTTGTAGCCAGCATGTTATTTGGCATGTTTTTTGGAGCAGGAAATCTGATCTTCCCCGTATCTATGGGGCAGATGGCGGGGAGACATGTGTGGCAGGCGGCAGCAGGCTTCCTTATTACGGGAGTGGGCCTGCCGCTTCTCGGCGTGGCGGCGCTTGGGATCAGCCGCAAAAGCGGACTTTTGGGACTTGGAACCCAGGTGGGCAGGAAATATGGGATTTTGTTTACCTGTGCCCTTTACCTGACGATCGGTCCTTTTTTTGCCATACCAAGATGCGCTACGGTATCTTATACAGTAGGAATAGAGGGACTGATCTCCGGAGAGGGAGGCAAGCTGTTTTTAGCCGTGTTTTCCCTTGCCTTTTTTGCAGTGGTATTGTTTTTCTCTCTGCGGCCGGGCGAGATCATGACATGGATCGGAAAAGTGATGAATCCTTTGTTCCTCGCTTTTCTTGCTGTCCTTGTCATAAGGGCGCTCAGTAGCCCTCTGGGAAAAGTAAGTGAGATAGAACCTACAGGCGCTTATGCGGAAGGGGCGTTTTTTACAGGTCTTCTGGAAGGATATAATACAATGGATGCCCTGGCAGGGCTGGCTTTTGGTATCGTGGTGGTTGATGTGATCAGAAGGCTTGGCGTAAAGGAACCGGAAGAAGTGGCGGGAAGTACTGTCCGCGCCGGATTGTTCAGTGCCATTTTGATGGCAGTCATCTATCTGCTGGTGGCTGTGATGGGTGCCCAGAGTGCAGGCGGCCTGGAAGTGAGCAGTAACGGGGGAGAAGCATTGTCGCAGATTGCAGAATATTATTTCGGAAGAGCCGGAGCGTTTATTCTGGCTATCATCGTGACAATGGCCTGCCTGAAAACGGCAATAGGACTCATCACAAGCTGCGGAGAAGCATTTGTGCAGATTTTTCCGAAGGGACCTTCCTATCATAAGTGGGCAGTTATGTTCTGCATTCTTTCGTTTTTGATCGCAAATCTGGGATTGGATGCGATCATTGCATATTCCCAGCCGGTGCTTATGTTTCTTTACCCTCTTGCAGTTGTGCTGATTATTTTGACGCTGTTTGGAAAATATTTCGCAAATGACAGGACGGTATTCCAGTGGGGCATTGGTTTTACGGCAGTATCAGCGCTGGCGGACGGACTTCGAGCATTGCCGGAAGGCACCAGAGCTTTACTGCACATAGATGTAGTGACAGATCTGGCAGGGAGAATACTGCCCCTGTCTGACAAGGGATTCGGCTGGCTGTGTCCGGCTGTTGCAGGAATTGTGATCGGAGTGATCAGATACCGCATGAAAAGGAAGAGGGAGACAGAATAAATGAACGATATCTGTATGAGATTTGAATTTAGAGAGATCCGGCAGGACGAAGCAGAGTATGCCGCGCAGATAGAAGAGATCTGCTTTCCGCCTAACGAGGCGTGTTCCAGGAAAATGATGCTTGAGAGGGTTAAGACGGCGCCGGAATTGTTTCTGGTAGCAGTAGAGAAGCACACAGGGGAAATCGCCGGATTTTTAAATGGCCTCTCTACGGATGAGGAGAAATTCCGGGACGAATTTTTTACGGACACCGGGCTTTATGATCCGAAAGGGAAAAATGTGATGCTGCTGGGGCTTGATGTCCTTCCAGGGTACCGGAGGCAAGGACTTGCAAGAGAGATTGTGAGCCAGTATATCTGCCGGGAGAAGGCCAGAGGAAGAGAGAAGCTTTTGCTCACCTGCCTTGAGGCTAAGGTGGAAATGTATAAAAAATTCGGGTTTCATGATGAAGGGATTTCCGATTCCTCCTGGGGAGGAGAACAGTGGCATGAAATGACCTGTTCTCTGCAGTAAGGGCAGTATCCAAAGGCACAGGAGAGTGGTTGAATGGCGGAAGTGTATTGACTCTTGAATGGTATGGATTTATAATACCATTAAGAAACGGTATGATAGACAAAAGGAAGAAGGAGAAGAGGCTATGAAATTGACATTGGAAGGGTTAAAAGACCGTCAGTCGTGGGAGAAGGCAGGAATTACCTTGCCGTCCTATGACGCTGCAGCAGTTGCCGAGGCGACCAGACGAGATCCGGTATGGGTACATATGGGAATCGGAAATATTTTCCGTATTTTTATCGGAGGAATTGCAGACCAACTGCTTGAGGAAGGCCTGATGGACCGGGGGATCACATGCGTTGAAACATTTGACTATGATGTGGTGGATAAGATTTACGATCCGTTTGACAACCTGGCTTTGAGTGTGACGCTTCACGGCGATGGAACAACAGACCGCAAAGTGCTGGGTTCTCTCACAGAAGCCATCAAAGCACAGTCTTCTGATGAGAAACAATGGGAGAGAATGAAAGAAATTTTCCAAAATCCCGGACTTCAGCTTGTGTCTTTTACCATTACGGAAAAAGGATATGCGCTGAGAAATGCAGAGGGAGCTTATTTTAGTTTTGTAGAATCGGACATTGAGAACGGACCGGACAAGGCTGTGAGCGCTATGGCAGTTGTAACAGCGATGCTGCTGGAACGATATAAAAGTGGAAAAGCACCTCTGGCCCTTGTTTCCATGGATAACTGCTCCAAGAATGGATCCCGGCTTCGCGGCTCTGTTCTGGAAATGGCGGAAGAATGGAAAAAGAGAGGATTTGTAGAGGAAGATTTTATTGCATATGTCAGTGATGAAACAAAAGTCTCCTTCCCGTGGACGATGATCGATAAGATTACGCCGCGCCCCAGCGAAAAAATTGCAGAGGAGCTGGAGGAGGCCGGTGTGGAAAACATGCAGCCGGTCATCACATCGAAAAAGACCTATATTGCTCCGTTCATTAATGCAGAAGGACCGCAGTACCTTGTTGTGGAGGACAGCTTTCCTAACGGACGTCCGGCGCTGGAGAAGGCCGGAGTATATGTGACAGACCGCGATACAGTGAATAAATCGGAACGAATGAAAGTAACAGTGTGTCTGAATCCGATCCATACGGCGCTTGGACCATACGGATGCATGCTGGGATATGAACTCTTTGCCGATGAAATGAAAGATCCGGATATGCTGGAGCTGGCAAGACAGGTGGGCTATGTGGAGGGGATGGCAGTTGTTCCTGATCCTGTGATCCTGTCTCCGAAAGCCTTCCTTGATGAATTGATGGAAGAAAGATTCCCCAATCCGTATCTGGGAGATACCACGCAGAGACTG
The DNA here is from genome assembly GCF_037273965.1 of Claveliimonas sp. Taxonomy (NCBI): domain Bacteria; kingdom Bacillati; phylum Bacillota; class Clostridia; order Lachnospirales; family Lachnospiraceae; genus Claveliimonas; species Claveliimonas sp. The sequence continues at coordinate 75,074 of NZ_JAYAZJ010000073.1, forward strand.
GCGGTAGATGTTTCACAGGGGATCGGTATCCGCTTCGGTGAGACGATCAAATCTTATATGGAGAAGTACGGGGATGCGAAAATGCTGAAAGCCATTCCGGTAGCCATTGCCGGATGGGTGAGATATCTGCTGGCTCTGGACGACGAAGGCAAATCGATCGAGCTGGCTCCGGATCCGATGGTACCGGAACTTAGAGAGCAGATGTCCACCATCGTATATGGTGAGCCGGAAAGCCTGAAAGATCAGCTGAAAGGAATCTTATCCAATGAAGTGATCTTCGGCGTGAATCTGTATGAGGCGGGAATCGGCGAGAAGATCGAGCAGATCATCCGGGAGGAGATCGCCGGACCGGGATCCATCAGAAAAACGGTACAGAAATATTTGGCGTAACTTAAACCGGGCACGGGGGTTTTTGAAAAAACCCCCGTTTTCTTTTGACAGCTTCCTGGTTATCAGGTATAGTGAAATTATATACAATTCAGGGGTAAATTGAAAAATAAGTGAGGAAAAGTGAAATGAAAAAGAAAAAAATATTCCGGGCACTGCCACTAATGATGGCGGGGATATTGTGTGCGTCAATCGCGTTCCCGGTCTCAGCGGATGAAGGAGAGGACGCCGTCAGACTTTTTAGGGAGGACAATGATTTCGGACGGGCGCCTCTAAGTGAAGAGCAGGAAAGGATGTTTCAATATCCGGAGCTTCCGGCAGTGAGTACGAATGCGCTCTTTCCGGAGAAATTTGATCTTCGGGAAGAGGGGGATGTTACGCCGGTCAGGGATCAGGGAATCTGGAATACCTGCTGGACATTCGGCATCCTGTCGGCAGCGGAGGGAAATCTTCTCCGGGAATATGATATAGAAACGGATCTGTCCGAGCATCATCTGGCATGGTTCACCTGGCAGCCGGAAACTTCCGGTTCCCAGGCGGGTGAGGGCATCAGCGTGACAGGTCATCCTCTGATGTACGGAGGGCATATGTATTATTCGACAGCAACGCTGTCTGCATGGAAAGGAGCGGCGCTGGAGGAAGATATCCCCTATACGGACAGTGATGGAGAAGCCTATAATCCTGATGGGGATTGGTCTGTGGATGAGAGCAGGCGGTATGATTCGTCTTATCAGTTGAGAAATATAAATTTCCTTCCGAATCCGACGGTGATAACAGACACCGGGGAATATCTCTACCGCCCGCAGGCGACAGAGATCATAAAAAGCGCTTTGATGGAGACCGGAGTATTGGATGCAGGATACTATATGGACGGAAGCCGTCCTGAATATGCAACGGAAGATTATTTTAATTATGATACGGGAGCGCAATACGCAGATCAGCATAAAGAAGCAAATCATGAGGTCAGCATTGTAGGATGGGATGATACGTATCCGGCTGAGAATTTCAAGATCCGGCCGGAAGGCGACGGCGCCTGGATCGTAAAAAATTCCTGGGGAACCGGGTGGGGAAGCGGAGTTGGCGGCAATTGGGGCGGAGAGGGCTATTTTTATATGTCCTATTATGACAGAAGCCTCTGTGATGTCAATCAGGTCAGTGTTGTGCCGGAAGAGCAGGGGAATGATCATAATTATCAGTATGATTACCTGGGGACTGCCAGTTGGTGGAATTTTTATAACGACGACGGTTCCCTGCGCCGGGAGGCAAATATATTTGAGGTGCAGGGCAATGAACAGATAAGCGCTGTTTCAGCGGCAACAAATGAGGCGAATATGACGGTGACAGTGGATATCTATAAGCTGGGACCGGAGGCGGACAGTCCGGAAGACGGACAGAAGGCTGCCAGCCAGGAAGTGTTTTTCCCGTATACAGGCTATCATGTGATCGAACTGGAAGAACCGGTAATGTTAAGGGCCGGAGAGAAATTTGCAGTTGTGCTGACAAAAACTGACGCAGACGGACGTACGTGGACAAGTGTGGAAGCTGGATATGAATATAGTGTAGCAGGCATGACGTACACGTCAAAGATAAATGAAGGTGAAAGTTATATTTTCTTAAATGGGAAATGGGAGGATATGATCACGGCCAAAGAGTCCATGGAAAAAGAAATGGAGGAATCTTTTGGGCGGCAAGTAGAGGTGGGAAATGTTCTGATCAAGGCATTTACGGATGAAATCCCGGCAGCGGAACTGACTTCCTTAAAGATAGAAGGATTTGATGCCAACGGACAGCCGGCAGGTGAAGGACTGGAAGTGGGTCCGTCGGAAACACAGATTACCATTCCGGCGGACATGGAGTATGTTTCTTTTGAGGCGGCTGTGCAGCCGGATGGCGGAACAGCGGAAATAAAAGTGGGCGACAGAGTGATACAGCCCGGAGAAAAAATTTCCCGGATGGAACTGAAAGGGGCAGAAATAACAGTTACCACTGCAGTTCCGGGAGGGATCGGAAACACTTATACTTTTACAGTTGACGTATCCGATACAGCTCCGTCCGGAGGAAACGGGGAAGATGGAAAGGACGATGGACAGGCTTCCGGCAGCCCCAATGGAGAGAATACGCCGGTTCAAAATACAAACACAGTGCAGCATGTAAAGACTGCGCCAAAGACAGGAGACAGTCAGGGAATGATGACTGCGGTATATGCAGCAGCGCTGCTCAGCAGCGCCTTTGCTGCAGCGGCAGCAATACGCAGAAAAAGGAGATAGCAATGAAACGGTTATTGATTTTGGGAGCCGGCGGTTTCGGCCATATGATACAGGAAACAGCTCTTATGCTGGGGTATGAAGAGGCGGTATTTTTAGACGACGCCGTAAGAGATAAGGATGTTGTGGGGAAATGCTGCGATTACGAGAGCTTTCTGGGGAAATACGACATGGCGGTAGCGGCTCTTGGAGATAACAATATGCGTCTTTACTGGACAGAAAAGCTGATGGAGGCCGGATATGAAGTTCCGGCTGTGATCCATCCGTCTGCCGTAGTAAGCCCCAGCGCCGTGATCGGAAAAGGAAGCTTTATTATGCAGAGAGCCGTTGTGAATACCCATACCGTGATCGAGCACGGCGTGCTGGTAAACAGCGGAGCTGTGATCGATCATGATTCCTATGTGGGATGCGGGGCGCACATCGGCCTTGGCAGCGTGGTAAAGGCAAACTGTACGATCGGTTCCAGAGAGAAGGTGGAAGCCGGGGAAGTGATCTTTTCTACAAGAAGAAAGATTGACGGCGTAGATGACCGGAATCTGGAGGATGCAGTCTATGCCTTTGGTTTCGGAAACAGATGCAGCTACGTAAAACCGTTTGGCGCCGGGCATATCAATGAGACATATGCAGTATATATGCCGGGGGAAGATGGAGATGAGCTTTCCTATGTCCTTCAAAGGATCAACAGCAATGTATTCAAGGATCCCCAGGGCGTGATGGAAAATATTTTCGGCGTGACAGAATATTTGAGAAATGTGATACGCCAGGAGGGAGGAGATCCGGACCGGGAAACTTTATCCTACATTAAGACAAAAAGCGGATGCAATTATTTTGAGGACAGTACAGGACAGCCATGGCGGTGCTATAACTTCATCCCGGATTCCGAATGCTATCAGCTGGTGGAGGAACCGGAGCAGTTCTATCAGTCCGGCAGCAGCTTCGGACATTTTCTGAAACAGCTTGGAAATTACCCTGCCGACCGGTTGAATGAGACGATCCCGGATTTCCACAATACAGTGAAACGGTTCCGGGCTTTTGAGACAGCTCTTCAAAGAGATCTGAAAGACAGAGCGGCTTCCTGCCGGCCGGAGATCCGGTTTATTCTGGAAAGGGAGAAGGACTGTGAGGTTCTGGTAAAGAAACAGGAAGAAGGCGTTCTTCCGCTTCGTGTGACCCACAATGACACAAAGCTTAACAATATTTTGTTTGACAGCAAGACAGGAAGAGGATTGTGTATCATTGATCTTGATACCATCATGCCGGGGCTTGCGGCAAATGATTTCGGGGATTCCATCCGCTTTGGGGCAGCCACGGCAGAAGAAGATGAGAAGAACCTGGATCTGGTACATTTTGACCTGGAGCTTTACGAACTGTATGTCAAAGGGTATCTGAAAGAGACAAGAGATGTTCTTACAGAGGAGGAGATCAGAAGCCTTCCCTGGGGGGCAAGATTGATGACATTGGAATGCGGCATCCGTTTTCTGACTGATTACCTGCAGGGAGATACTTATTTTAAAACCGATTACCCGGAACATAATCTGGTGAGGGCAAGAACACAGTTCCGGCTGGTAGATGAAATGGAACAGCACTTTGACGAGATGGAAAAGATCATACAAAAATATGCAGCAGGAGAGTAAGAATGAATCATATAGAAAGAAGAAATGCACAGCTTCCTTATATTTCCGATGATTCAGTCATGGAGGAACAGAAAGTATGCAGAAGAATCCTTCAGAAACTGAATTTTGCAGATCGGTCAGATTTTGATACGCTGGCAGAGATTGTAAAAGAGCTGCTGGGAAAATCCGAGAATGCGTTTATTAATCCGCCCTTTTACTGTGATTATGGGAAAAACATAGAAGTAGGGAAAAATTTCTTTGCCAATTACAACTGTACCATCATTGATGTGGCAAAGGTGAAGATTGGAGATAACTGTCAGTTCGCACCTAATGTTTCCATATATACTGCAGGACATCCACTGCATCCCGTGGCGAGAAATTCCTTATATGAATATGGAATTGAGGTGACTGTGGGAGATAATGTGTGGATCGGCGGAAATACTGTGATCATGCCGGGAGTGCATATAGGGAGCAATACCGTGATCGGTGCGGGAAGCGTGGTGACGAAAGATATTCCCGACTGGGTCGTGGCGGCAGGAAATCCCTGCAGAGTCATACGGGAGATTACAGAAGAAGATTTTGAATATTATTACAAGGACAGAAAGTTTGATGAGGCGGCTATGGAAGAAATCCGCCGCTATCGGGAGGAGACAGAAGACTGCCGTCACTATGAGAAATAGTGGCGGCTTATTTTTTTTCTTTGACATTTCTGATTTTATGCTTGACATCTGAAAATCGCGGGCGTATAATTCAACACATAAAAGCTTCAACGCGGTAAAGTTTAAAACTTTGGCGCAAGAAAGTAAATGGAGGTAAGAGACTATGAAAAGGAAAAAGGCAGCAGCAATACTTATGGTTATGGCAATGACAGCATCTCTGGCAGCTTGCGGAAGCGATTCTTCTTCTGGCAGTACATCATCGGACAGCCAAAGTGCGGATTCAGGGAGCGATGAAACATATACGATCGGTATCTGTCAGCAGATGGAACATGACGCTCTGGATCAGGCAACCTTAGGATTCCAGGATGCATGTAAGGAAAAATTCGGAGAAGACAAGGTGGAATTTGATGTGCAGAATGCCCAGGGTGAGCAGGCTATGTGCAGTACCATTGTAAATGGTTTTGTCTCTTCTGATGTGGATCTGATTCTTGCAAATGCAACATTGCCGCTTCAGACGGCGGCGCAGGCAACCAGTGACATTCCGATCCTGGGAACTTCTGTTACTGACTATGCAACAGCATTGGGAATTGAAGATTGGACGGGAGCGACAGGAGTCAATATTTCCGGTACCTGTGACCTGGCTCCGATCAGTGAACAGGAAGATATGCTGACAGAGCTTTTCCCGGATGCAAAGACAGTGGGAATTTTATACTGTTCCGCTGAATCTAATTCCAAATATCAGGCAGAGCTTTTTGAGAAGGAGCTGGAGGCAGACGGGATAGAATACAAAGAATATACAGCGGCGGACTCTAATGAGATCCAGTCTGTGACACAGAGTGCGGCAGAGGAATGTGATGTTATTTATGTGCCGACAGATAATACAATGGCGGCAAATACTCAGATTATCAATAATATCTGCCTGCCCGCAAAAGTTCCGGTCATTGCCGGAGAACAGGGAATCTGTTCCGGATGCGGTGTGGCAACCCTGTCCATCAGCTACTATGATATCGGATACAGAGCCGGTGAAATGGCATATGAGATTCTTGCAGAGGGTGCAGATATTACTGCAATGGAAATTGAATCGGCTCCGGAAGTAACAAAGATGTACAATGCGCAGATCTGTGAAGAGCTGGGCGTTGCCGTTCCGGATGACTATGAGGCCATCGAGACAGAATAGGATGGCGGAGCAGTCAGAAATGGCAGAATAAAAATGACGGACGAAAAGAGAGGTAAAAGACAATGATACTGGATTATTTTCTTTCCCTGGATCCCATGGCGTTTTTTCGGGCGATGCCAGGGACGGCAGCACAGGGGATCATATGGGGAATTATGGCGCTTGGCGTATATATTACCTTCCGCATTCTGGATTTTCCGGATCTTACGGTAGATGGTTCTCTGGCTACAGGCGCCGCTGTAGCGGTCATGCTCATACAGGGAGGAATGCATCCGGCTGCAGCATTGCTCTTTTCTGTCCTGGCGGGAATGGCAGCCGGGCTTGCAACAGGAGTTTTGCACACGGTTCTTGGGATTCCCGGCATCCTCGCCAGCATTTTGACCCAGGTATCCCTGTATTCGGTGAATCTTGGCATTATGGGAAAATCCAATCAGGGGATCGGCCTGACACAGCAGAATCTTGTAGCCTCTTCCCGGTATGTGACAGGAGAGGACAGTTGGATTTTCTTCGTAAAACTTATTGTAGGCTGCCTTGTACTGGTGGCAGTGATCTATTGGCTCTTTGGAACGGAAATGGGCGCTTCCATCCGGGCTACGGGATGTAATCCACAGATGGCGAGGGCTCAGGGGATCAATACGAATTTTATGAAGGTGCTGGCTTTGATGATCTCCAACGGGCTGGTAGGACTCTGCGGCGGTATACTGGCTCAATATCAGGGGGCGGCAGATGTCAACATGGGCCGTGGAGCGATTGTCATAGGCCTTGCAGCTGTTATTATCAGTGAGGTTATTTTCGGAAAACTGTGTGCGGGCAAAAAGATTGCCTTTGCCTATACTCTGACAGCGGTTTTTGTAGGTGCGATCCTGTATTACGTGGCATATGCACTTGTATTGTGGCTGAAGATGCCTTCGGATTATATGAAGCTTTTCTCCGCTTTGGTGGTGGCCGCATTCCTGGCAGTACCATATCTGAAAGAAAAACGCTCAGTGAAGAGGAGGGCTTAAAACTATGGGATACATGCTGGAGATCAAAGAAATTTATAAGACATTTAATAAAGGGACAATAAATGAAAAAGCGGCGCTCACAGGAACAAGCCTGAATCTGAATCCCGGAGATTTTGTGACGATCATCGGAGGAAATGGAGCCGGCAAGTCTACTATGCTCAATGCGATAGCGGGTGTGTGGAATGTGGACTCCGGAAATATTATTGTAGATGGTACGGACATTACACGGCTTCCGGAGCATAAAAGAGCGGTGTATCTTGGAAGAGTATTTCAGGATCCGATGACGGGGACTGCCGCTACGATGTCCATTGAAGAAAATATGGCTATTGCGGCTCGCCGGGGAGCAAGAAGGGGGCTGCGATGGGGAATCTCAAGAAAAGAAAGGGAAAACTATAAAGAGCAGTTGAAAGAACTGGATCTTGGACTGGAAGAGAGACTTAGCACCAAAGTGGGACTTCTCTCGGGCGGCCAGAGGCAGGCGGTAACTCTCTTAATGGCAGCTATGAAAAAGCCGAAGCTGCTTCTTCTTGATGAACATACCGCAGCGCTGGATCCGAAGACAGCAGCCAAGGTGCTGGACATTTCCGATAAAATAATAGAGGAACATCAGTTGACAGCGCTTATGGTGACCCATAACATGAAGGACGCCATTGCGCATGGCAACCGTCTGATCATGATGCATGAGGGACGGATTATATATGATGTGTCCGGAGAGGAGAAAAGGAATCTTCACGTATCGGATCTTCTGGCAAAATTTGAGGAAGTGAGCGGCGATGAGTTTGCCAATGACAGGATGATGCTGTCTTAAGGAAACTCTTTCACATTTTTATAAAAATTTGTTATACTGTACCTACAGTGTTACTATTCACAGCAGAAGGAGTACATTATGACAAATCTGTCCGGTAAAAAGCGTCAGCAGATGCTGGAATTTTTAGAAAAAATCAAAGAGGGACTTTCGGATGAGACTTCACTGTCTACAGTTCGCGATATTGAAGAAGAACTGACGACAAGGAAGTACGGACTGGTCTGGGAAAAGCATGAGGAGCGGATCGACCAGGAAATGCAGACGAAAGTTCCTGTTTTTACTGAGGTTAAAGAGCGAAGGATCAGTATGGCCGGGCGGGAGGACGGATACCATTACCTTTTGGAGGGAGATAATCTGCACAGCCTAAGGCTCCTTGGAGAAACATGCAGGAAAAAAGTGGACTGCATTTATATTGATCCGCCCTACAATACAGGAAACAAAGATTTTATTTATGATGACGCTATTGTGGATGAAAAGGACGGCTTCCGGCACAGTAAGTGGCTTTCTTTTATGTCAGAAAGACTGGAAGCGGCAAAAGAACTGCTCGCCGACAATGGTGTAATCTTTATCAGCATCGATGACAACGAAGTATATGCTCTGAAACTGCTCTGCGACGAGATCATGGGAGAGCAGAATTTTGTTACAAATATTATATGGCAGAAAAAAACAGGTGCGTCTGATGCAAGAGGGATTGCCACCATTACAGAATATATCCTGGTCTATGTAAAGGATATCCGGAGGGCAGACCAGATTTTCGATAAAAATTACCAGGCCTATGACAGGAAGCGTTACCGCTTTACAGATGAATACGAGGAGGAGAGAGGGCCTTTTTACTATGACTCACTGGATCGGGGAAGCGTAAGATACAGCGACGCTTTGAATTATGCCATCGAAGCTCCCGACGGCACACCTGTTTATCCCAACGGGCGTACAGAGTTCGTGCGGGATGGGTGGACGTGGAAATGGAGCAGGGAGAAAGTGAAATGGGCCAGGGAAAACGGATTTCTGGAAATTATGCCTTCTTCAAGAAAGGAAAATGGCTGGGCAGTCCGCTATAAAATTTATCTCAACGTGGATAATGAAGGAAATCCCGTGGAGAAATGCGCGCCCTACAAAAATGTGATCCAGACTGTGCTCAACGCAAATGCCGCAGCGGATATCAAGCGTATTTTTCAGGGGGAAACGGTATTTAAATATTCCAAACCGGTAGAACTGATAAAAATACTTTTGCGGTATCTGAAAAAGAAGGATGCCCTTGTACTGGATTTCTTTGCAGGAAGCGGAACTACAGGACAGGCAGTTCTGGAACAGAACCGCCAGGATGGCGGAAAGCGCCATTTCATTTTGTGTACGAACAATGAAAATCACATCTGTGAAGAGATTACTTATATAAGATTAAAGAGAGTGATAGAAGGATACAGGATGAAGGATGGCGGGAAGGTAGAAGGAATTCCCGCCAATCTGAAATATTTCCGTACAGATTTTGAAGAAAAATGATAAATGAGGAGAAGGATCAGTCTCCCGGGCTGCAGTCAATAAAAGACTCTATCAGAGAATGTAAAGAGGGAAGGTTTTCCTCTTCTGCAGAGACAGGCAGGGGAGAGAAAAAGCGGGAGCAGGTAAGATAGTCGCCATGTACCCCGCGATGTCCTTCTGCCTGAAGACGGCGAAGGCGCTCTGCCTCCGTCTCATTTATACCCCGGATATCCCAGAAAGACACCTGTCCTGTTTCTGTGACAGGGTTTCCCTCATGCTGGAGAAGCCAGAAACAGGCTTTCAGACTGCGGGCAAAGGCAAGCTGATTCCGGTAATTGTTTTCATCGTCAATATAGGGACGCCACTTGGGGATGGGCGGATTGGAAGAACGTTTGATCTCGATCAGGGAACAGTTTGTTCCGCTTTTGTCAAAGAGGATTCCATCACAGTCCTGCTTGCGGATATGGGCGGATAAAAAGCAGCGGCTCCAGTAATGAAAATAATCGTGAATGCTTTTATTTTTTTCCTTTCCGGTGCCCTGATCCTGGAAATTTACATCCAGAATAGAATAAATCTCGTTCTTCAGCTCTTTGCCCGTCAAAAATTTTGTTTTGGATTCTTTCAAATTCCAAACATAAAAACGAACATCTTCCAAAGGATATGCTTCCAGCGTCTTTTCCCATTGATCATCACTGTATGCAGGAAGTGTCGGATATGCGATAAAAATGCAGGGAAGGTCCGCGCGGTATGAAAGCAGCCGGAAGATCCTGAAAAAGGCGGCAAAAGGAGAGTTCCCGTCAAAATCCGCATAACTTTGATTCAGAGTGTCGGTGATCATTCCTTTTGTAAGATTCGGATTAGGAGAGAGGGGATCATAATCCACTCCCACATTCAAAGAAAGAAAGCCGGGAATGATCTGTGAATCCCGGGTTGTTCCCCACATAAGGATGTCCCCGCTTCCGGAGCCGGGGATATAATAAGGAGAGTATTTCTGTGTAAGATATTGGTTTAACTGATCCATGATCTGTCAGCCTCTCTTTCCAAATTTGTATGTATATCCAGTTAGATAGATGTATTATAACAGAAAAAACAGCAGAAAAATATCCCCACCGGAATATAATTGGGATTCCGGCGGGGATATTTTCAGATTTTATCATCTCTTCGGATATATCCCGGAGATGCAGGATCAGCGATGATCTCCTTTACATGGGTAATCTGTGCGTGTTTGTCTGCAACAATATTTTCTATATGAGCTCCTTCGCCCACTAAAACATCAGGAAGGATAACGCTGTTCTTGACAACGGCGCCTTTCTTGATGACGCATCCGCGTCCGATAATGGAATTTTCGATCGTTCCTTCAATCAGGCATCCGTTGGATACAACGGAGTTCTTTACGTCTGCACCTTCAAAATACTGAGTCGGGCAGGAATCATTTGTGCGGGTGTAGATCGGCCACTGGTCATCAAACAGGCTGAGTGCTGTCTTGAAATCGATCAGAGAGATATTTGCATCATAATAGCTCTTGAAATCGGTAATGGCTGCAAAATATCCGCGGTGGGAAACGCCGCGCACATCCAGTTCTTCACAGGAAGCGTTGACAATGTCTGCCAGACTGTACATGGAAGAGGTCTTATGCGCTTTGTTTATCAGCTCAATGAACAATTCCTTTTTCATAATATAAGTATCCATGAAAATGTGGCGGTTTTTGGCAGTTCCGCGGTTCATTTCCAGAGAAAGGACACCTTTCTGCCTGTTCAGGTTCACAGTGTTGCAGTTCAGGAATTTTTCCTTGGCGTCATCAGTAGAATGATAGAGCAGCGTGATGTCAGCGCCGGAATCAATGTGAGTCTGAAGCAGTGTACTGAAATCCTGGGCGTAGATCATATAACTGGGTGCAATGACAACGTAGGGGCAGTGTACCTGCTCAATGCATTCCATATTTTCCTGGAACGCTGCAATGTCGTTGTTGTAAATGTCATGATCCAAACCGGTCTCCGAAAACAAAATGTGGAGTCTGCCGCGCTTGGAATTAATATTATAGTGACGGCCTGTGCCAAGATGCTCGGTCAGAGAGCGGGGCTTGCGGCGAATGTATACCTGAATCTGGTCAATACCGCTGTTGCTCATGTTTGAGATCGGAAAATCAATGACACGGTATCTTCCGAGAAAGGAAAAAGCGCCGACGGGGCGATAAGGCTGCAGACCTTCTACCCAGATATGGTTTCCGGAAAAGTTTACAATACCAAATGCTTTATTCATACTATTCAACCCCCTTTACACGTTTGGCTACAAGCTCGATGTGTTCGCTGTCAGCGCTTCCCACAACGGCTTCCCTGCCGATCTTTACATTGTCAGCAACCAGTGCGCGCTGTACAACCGCGCCCTCTGCCACCTCTACTCCGGGCATCAGAACGCTGTCGATGATCTTTGCGCCGGCGCCTACTCGTGCTCCGGTGAACAATACAGAATTCTGCACCATTCCTTCAATGATGCATCCCTGGTTAATGAAGGCCTCTTTGATCTCGGCATCCGGTCCGATATACTGTGGAAGCGTTGTGGCATCTTCTGTATAGATTTTCCAGGTGGGATCGTTAAGATCCAGCTCGTTGTTCTTGTCCAGCAGATCCATATTTGCTTCCCAGAGAGAATCAATCGTTCCAACATCTTTCCAGTAGCCTTTAAACTTATAGGCGTACAGGTTTTTCCCTTCTTTTAACAGAGTAGGGATGATGTCCTTGCCGAAATCGTGACTGGAATCAGGATTTTTCATGTCGGAGATAAGCATTTTGCGAAGCAGTTTCCAGTCAAAAATATAGATTCCCATAGATGCAAGGTTGCTCTTAGGCTCTGCCGGTTTTTCCTGAAATTCAACGATACGTCCGTTTTCATCGGTATTCATGATTCCGAAACGGCTCGCTTCTTTCATCGGAACTTCAATGACGGCGATCGTAGCATCGGCACCGCATTCCTTGTGGTACTGAAGCATTTTTGCATAATTCATTTTGTAAATGTGATCTCCGGAAAGAATCAGAAGATAGTCCGGAGAGAAGGTATCTACAAAATCAATATTCTGCGAGATCGCATCGGCAGTACCCCGGTACACATCCAGATTTGCGTCCGCCTTTTCACGGGGCGGAAGAACATAGACGCCGCTGTTTTTTGCATCCAGTCCCCAGCGTCTTCCGGCAGCTACATAGCTGTTGAGCAGAATGGATTCATACTGTGTAAGAACTCCTACAACATCGATTCCACTGTTGGCACAATTACTGATTGGAAAATCAATGATTTTGTATTTACCACCATACGAAACGGCAGGCTTTGCAACTTTGTTGGTTAGCTCGTGCAGTCTTGTACCACGGCCGCCGGCTAAGATCATGGCTAACATATTATCTTGTTTCATATATGCGCCCTCCTCCTTTGTGTGATACTTCTATTATATATTCCAGAGCGGTTACTTTCCATGATTTTGTGCGAAAAAATCTGAGAAATTTCTAAAATAATCTCAAAAATATTAAGAAATAGAAGAATATAAAAATAATGCTTGACATATTTTTAACAAAAATAGTATAATAAAGTTATATCTTTTGTATAAAATATACAAAGAGGTTGCAAAGGAGGGAATTTTATGAGTGCAGCAACGATATTACTTATTATTATGTGGGTATTCGCAGCGGTATTTTTTGTAGTGCTGGTGAAGGATGTGGTAGCCCACAAAGATGAACTTGACAAGAGCAAAATGGGGTACAATGTGATTGTCAGTATGATCGCTAACTTTTTCGATACGCTTGGAATTGGAAGTTATGCGATTGCTACATCAGCATGGAAGTTCAACAAGGCTGTTGATGATGACCTGATTCCAGGTACGTTAAATGTAGCATTCGGTATTCCTATCTGTGTGGAAGCCACTATCTTTATCCAGAGGATTGATATGGATCCGTTGACTCTGGTTCTTATGATTGCAGCATCTATTGTCGGCTCAGTGATCGGAGCCAGAATTATTTCCCGGCTTGACATTATGAAAATTCGTGTTGTGATGGGTGTCGCACTTATTTTGGTGGCAGCTATTACTCTTTGCAAGATCAACGAAGTAGGACCTTTCGGTATCCTTGGAACAGCAAGAGGACTGACAGGCGGACTGCTGGCAGTGGGTGTCATTGCTAATTTCATTCTTGGTATTCTTATGACAGCAGGGATCGGACTCTATGCACCATGTATGGCTATCGTTCTTCTGCTCGGTATGAGCGCTGATGTGGCATTTCCTGTTATGATGGGATCCTGCGCATACCTTTGTCCGGCATGTGGTATTACGTTCATCAAGGAAGGCAAATACAACCGTGCGTCCACGATACCTATGATCATAAGCGGCGCGATCGGCGTATTGATCGCCGGATTTATCGTTACATCGCTTCCGCTGACAGTACTGACATATCTGGTCTGCGTTGTCATGGTAATCTGTGCAGTAATGTTCTTCCACGATGCGAAGAAGAGAGGTTAAGATACCGCTTCGGTTCTGTCCGGAGCCGGCAGGATATCACAGAAAATGTAAGAGATAAATATGAGAGTTTCGCCTGCGGAGTTCCGCAGGCGGAACTCTTTTCTTGTTTGGACAAAAAATTTCACTCCCTATCGAATAAAACGCTTTGAGGGATGCGCACTCGCACGAAATAGAAATTTACAGACAGGCGGTTGAAAAAATAAAAAAACTGCAGAAATGATTTTAGGGACATGAAAAAAGAAGTTGCAATTTACAGAAAATTAGTATATGCTAATCAGGACTAAGACAAAAGATTGTCTTAAAATTAACAAAGAAATGGAGAAGAGTATGGAGAAGAGATACAAAAAAGCGGTCAGTTTGGAGGCCTTCATTTTCCTGGTGATCTTTCTGCTGATATTTGGCGGCATTGCCATGAAAATGGGCGGGGCAAACATGATGCAGACATTGATGGCTACCGCATACGAGCTTTTGATAGACACAGTATTTAATATCATGGCGATTGCGGTTATTGCAGGAGCTTTGTCCGGAGTATTGTCTGAATTTGGAGTTATTGCCCTTTTGAATAAAGCGATCACTCCGCTGATGAAGCCTTTGTACAACCTGCCGGGAGCGGCTTCTGTTGGAGTCATGACAACATATCTGTCCGATAATCCGGCGATTCTGGGTCTTGCAGAAGACAGAAACTTCCGGCGTTATTTTAAAAAGTTCCAGCTGCCGGCGTTGACGAATCTTGGGACAGCCTTTGGTATGGGGCTGATCGTCACAACATTTATGCTTGGAATCAATGCGCCGGGAGAAAATCTCGGACTGGCTGTTTTGATCGGAAATCTTGGGGCGATTATAGGAAGTATCGTCAGCGTAAGGATCATGATGATCTTTACCAAGAAAGAATTTGGAGTTACAGAATATTGTATTCCGGCTAAAGAAGGAGAATCTCTTGACGATTTCCTGAACCAGCGCGAAGTGCGGGGCGGAAGTGTAGGAGGACGACTTCTGGAGTCTCTGCTGGACGGAGGTAAAAATGGTGTTAACGTGGGTATGGCTATCATTCCGGGAGTGCTTGTAATCTGCACCATCGTAATGATGCTGACAAACGGTCCTTCTGCAGACGGAACATACACCGGAGCCGCATATGAAGGAGTAGCGCTGCTTCCATGGATTGGTGAGAAGATTGACTTCATTTTGAAACCTTTGTTTGGTTTTACTTCTGCTTCTGCAGTGGCAGTTCCGATCACGGCTCTTGGAGCTGCCGGAGCGGCAATTGGCCTTGTGCCGGAGATGGTAAGCACAGGCATTGCCCACGCAAACGATATTGCTGTGTTTACGGCAATGTGTATGTGCTGGAGCGGATATTTAAGCACACATGTCGGCATGATGTCTGCCCTGAACTGTCCGCATATGACAGGAAAAGCTATCATCAGTCATACGATCGGCGGTCTGTGCGCCGGAGTTGCAGCAAACTTTATTTTTCAGCTTGTCGGCATGATTATGTAACTGTGTGACGAATGCAAAAATTTTACAGAGTAAAACAGCGGGCTGCTGTGCCAGTGATGGCGCGGCAGCCCGCTGTTTCTTATTCAACAGGAAATTTCTTACGGTAGATTTTACAGAAACCATGTTGACAATTTTGTGAAAAGTTCATATACTACTTATATTGTTAGCTACCAAATTGTTAGCTACAGAACAATTATGAAGGAAAGGAACGGAAGGAAAAATGGGAGAAGATGCGGGAAAGTGGATCAGCCGTGTTTCCCATCAGCTGAAAAGACAGATGTCCTATGAAGAGGACGCGGAGGAAGAAAGAGAACTGACTAATATGCAGAAACATATTCTGCATTTTATTCTGTTAGAAGGTTTGAACAGGGATCTTTTTCAGAGGGATCTGGAAAAGGAATTTAAAGTAAGAAGATCCACGGCAACAGGAGCGCTGCAGC
>NZ_JAYAZJ010000074.1:0-38955 GCF_037273965.1 Claveliimonas sp.
CGATGGCGTCAGAATCAATGATGCCGGCGCTGTCTGTCAGTACATCGCTGACAAGATACGTAAGATAGGCTTTCCATTCTTTAGAGAGATTGCTGTAAACGGTACTGTTCCCATCCTGCAAAATGGAAGTAAGCTGTCCGATCACCTGCTCTTTATAGGAAGAGAATTTGCTGTACACGGATTTTTCAGCACTTCCTGCATCCTCAGCGGAAAAATGGCTCATATCTACAATATCATTAGAAATAAAAGCATTGTAGGCATCTCCGCTGGCAACGATGACATCTGCCGCATCTTCTGTTCCGCTGCGGTCATAATCCAGAATATTCTGCATTTTCGCAAGAAGGATTCCCGCGATTTCCTGCTCTAAAATATCATAAGCTGCTTTCTGAAGATCCGCGTCAATCGTTAAATATACATTGTCTCCTGCTTTCGGTTCCGTTTCACCGACGGTCTCTGTCACACGTCCCACACTGTTTACATACAGCTTGACTTCACCTTTCTCTCCCTGAAGGGTACTGTCCAGTACCTGTTCCAGTCCCGATTTTCCAACGGTATCTGTCAGATCGTACTGCTCTTTTTCCTCATCACTTAAGGCATTGTATTCTTCCTGTGAGATCTGTCCTGTATATCCGATAATATTGGCAAAATATTTACTGTCTGTATATTTCCGGAGAGATTCTTCCGCAATGTCTACTCCCTGAAGTTCATCCATATGTTCCATGATCCCGGCAACGGTTTCCTCGCTTACATCTTCCGCCACTGTTGTGGGAATATATTTCTGGAAACTGTTCAGGCTGATAGCGTAGCGGATATTTACGAGCTTCAGGACTTCTGACTTCTCCAACTCATCCTGATCAATGCCATATCCATAGGTTTCGTCTGTACAAAGGTAATCTATAATATCTGCTGCTGACATATTCTGCTGTTCCTCGTCAAGGCCATCGATCTTCTGCTCACCGAATACGTCTGCCACAAATCTAAGACGCTGTGTTTCATTCGTCATAGAAAACTGATATTCATTATTGGCGTCCAGAACAATACTGAAATCGCTGATAACAGAGTCTCCATTGCTCTCAACAATCTCTATGATCTGGCTGATCTCTTTATTAAGCTCCTTATTTTTCTCCGCAATTGTGTCATATTCCCCGTTGTCTTCGATAGTCACGGAATAGGCCAGCTCGTTGTAAGCCAGAAGCTTACCGTTCCGGTCATAGATATTTCCTCTTGTTCCCTGTATCGTTCTTGTTTTTTGGATCTGAAGCCGGTAATCATCCAGATAGGACTGACCGTCTACAATCTGCAGCTGAAAACAGCGTCCAGCCAAAACTGTAAATAGGATACAAAACACAATGATCATCACAAGAAGACGCCTCTGAAACAATTCGACAATTGTTGATTTAATGCGATCCCAAATACTATACAAACTTACTTGCACTCCTTTGTTCTTCTTCTTCTAATTTACGGTTCATGTAGAGAAGGATCTGGTATAAAACAATCGTTACCAGAATAGTATATACCAATTCGGGCATGATCAGATGGATCAGGTAATAAAAGAAATGGAAATCACCCTGCATCATAAAGAAACAAATGTAAATGACCAGCCCGTAAACCAGTTCGCTTCCCGCAATAAGGACAAGCGGAAGCTTAATATCCTCATCATAAAACAGACGCTTAAAGCTTCCGTTCAGATAGCCGATCACTGTAAGGATCAGCGCATAAAATCCAAGAGTTTCCCCCCAGAACACATCCATCAGAATACCGGAGAAGAATCCTACTGCCATCCCTGTCTTTTTTCCTCTCATAAAACCGAGAGCTGATGTCAGAATGATCATCAGATTGGGACGGATAGAGGCAAACGTCAACTCTGCAAAAACAGTAGACTGCAGAAGGAAACATATAATAATAATACAAAATGTAATAACTTTTCTTTTCATAGGCTATTCACCTTCGCTGCCTTCATCCTGATTCGTAAGATCCTGCTTTGTTGTCGTAATAACAAGGACTTCCTGAAGTTTGGAAAAATCCACTGCCGGAGTAATATATCCGGATCTTGTCAGATTGTTGGAGTCCACACTGATCTCGGAAATATATCCGATGAAAAGTCCCTGGAGGTAAGTTGAGCTGATATGGGAGGTCACAACCTGCTCTCCCACCTCGATCTCGTTATCATTGTTGGGAAGTTTTTCAAAGCGGATCCTGCCGTCTTCCATAAGCTGCAGATCACCGCGTACCATACAGAGGTCGGAAGTGGAAAGAACCATACCGCTGACATTACTTCCATCGTCGATAATGGAACGAACCTGTGCATAATCGGGTCCTACATCTGTAACAATACCTACGAGACCGCTTCCGGCCAGTACGTTCATATCCTTGCGGATCCCGTCATTGCTGCCTTTATCGATGGTAAAGGAACTGAACCAGTTCGTTCCGTTGTTGGCGATCACATGTGCCCCGACTTTTTCATAATCCGCATAATTCTGATCCAATTTATAGAGTTCCTGCAGTCTTTCCAGTTCATACTGCTCCTGTCTTAAGCGGGTATTGTCGATGGTCAGAGTATCTATTCTCTCCTGCAGTTCTTCGTTTTCTTTTTGAAGATCCTTAAGAGTTGCAAAATTATCTGTGAGATCGCTCATCCACGTTCCTACATAGCTGATCCCTTTTTGCATGGGAATGATGGTATAATTTGCCACCCAGCTAAGAGGACCTCCGTCCATAAAACGTTCCGCTCCCAGTAAGATGCCGCACACAACAACAACGATCAGAAGAAGATATTTACTTGGAATCGTATTTTGATTTTTGATCTTCATACTATCTCATCCACCTATAATTTTCATCCAGCATCGAATACGCCAGTTTTCTTAGTTCTTTGGACTGAATGATCTGCTTCAGCCCTGTCACTGCACAGATATCCGGATCAATAGCCGTCCGGACACGTATGCCTGTCATTTCTTCCATATATACCTCCAGTCCCGGAAGATTGGCAAGTCCTCCCGTCAGAAAAATACCGTTACGGTAAACTGCCTTCCGCACCTCCGGAGGGGTACGGTCCAGGAGAGAATGGATACAGTGAATGCATTCCTCCAGAGGATCTTTGATAGCGGCCCGCACAAGGCTGATAGAAATTTCTCTTTGCTGCGGAACTCCGGTGATCAGATCTCTTCCGGCAACGGTAAGCGAAGCGCTGTTGTCCTCGCTGAACACACCGAACCTTTTTCTCAGGATTTCTGAGGTTACCTTTCCGATCAGGAAGTCATGGTTATAACGTACAAGCTGGGCAACAGCATTGTCAAAGGTTGCACCTCCCACTTTTATAAGCCGGTTCAGTACAATACCGCCTCCGGCAAGAATGGAAAGTTCAGTCGTGTCTCCGCCCAGGTTTACAATGAACAGCCCCTTCGTATTCTGTACATCCAGATTCAGACCTACTGCATCGGCAATCCCCCGTTCCACAATATTGACTTCTTTTGCCCGGGCTGTAGAATGAATGACAAGATCGAAAAAAGCTTTCTTTTCCACCTCCGTCACATCTGTAGGAACGGCAATTACATACTCCGCTCCCCGTGCGAACCCTCTGTCCTTTTTCAAAAGTCCCTGAAGAAGGTACTGCATATCGTTAAATCTGGAAATCACTCCGTCTTTCATAGGAAAGACAACCTGTATATTGGCCGGGGCTTTTTCAAACATCTCATATGCTTCATCGCCCACAGCAAATACCTCTTTTTTATTTGCAATGGCAATCACGTTTTTTTCTTTCCAGATCGTATCTTTCTTCTTATCATATACTTTGATCTCATAGGATCCGAGATCAAGTCCGTATACATTCCGTGCCATTTTTGCTCTTATCCTTTCGTGTATATCAGATTCTCTTCCAGAAAACTGATATAAGAATTATTCCCAATAATAATATGATCTAACAGTTCAATTCCAATTAATTCTCCGGCCAGCCTTATCCGCCGAGTAATCGCCACATCCGCTTTGCTTGGAGTCGGATCTCCACTGGGATGATTATGGAGCAGAATAATAGAAACCGCCTCCCTTTTTACCGCCTCCACAAAAATCTCTCTTGGTTCTACCAATGATGCATTTACAGTTCCTTTGTAAATATTCTTTTCAGCAATAAGATTTGATTTTGTGTCCAGCATTAACAACTTCATATGTTCCTGGGAAAGATGACGCATTTCTTCCATATAATATCCGGCAATCGTTGACGGATTTCTGAAACACAGTGTTTTGCGCGCTTCAGCTTTCGCAAGCCTTGCAGACAGTTCTAAAATACAGAGGAGCTGGATCGTTTTCACTTTCCCCACACCTCTGATCTTCATAAATTTTTCTTTTGTAAAGCGGTGGAGTCCCAAAAGGCCGTCCTCCCCGGCTTCTTTTAAAATTTTCCTGGAAAGCTCCAGGACATTTTCTCCCCTTGTACCAGTGCGCAGCAGAACAGACAGAAGTTCCGCGTCGCTTAAGCTGCCTGCCCCTTTTTCGTCACACTTTTCGTATGGGCGCTCTGATACCAACATTTCTTTCATGGTATTTGTCTGATTCATCCTTTGTAGATAAGTATAACCTTCACGTAAAGATCGGTTATTACAAGAAGCGATAAATAATAATTGCAAGAACCATGCCGATGATGCTGGCAACCGTAATTTTGATCGTAAGTCCGAATGTAATAACGACTATGCCAAGATTCAGCACAACCGGCTCGCTTAACCCGAATGTCTGTCCATAGTTAAGCCAACTAAGTCCCCCTGTATCACCTGCAAGCATACCGATAAAACCTCCCAGGACAATTCCTGCCAGAATCAGCAGAAACAAAGCCCAGGAATTTTTCCCGCCTGCTCCTTTCATATGTACTCCACCTCACATCTTTGTTTTTCTTTAAAAAACTCAATATATTCTATCATATTTCAAAAAAAGTGTATAGCCTTATCCCATTAAAAATTTCTTAATCCTTTGTCTCTTTGTCGAAAGGATGATATTTTCTGGCGATTGCTTCCGCCGTCTTCAAACCGTCCATAGCGGCTGAAGTAATTCCTCCGGCATAGCCCGCTCCCTCGCCGCATGGGTAAAGTCCTCTTATGCTTCCCTGCATATCAGCTCCCCGCAGAATACGTACCGGGGAAGATGTCCGGCTTTCCACGCCGGCGAGGACGGCGTCTTTCCTGTCATATCCCGGAAGTTTTCTTCCGAAGGCTTTTATCCCTTCTTCCAGAGCGCGGGAAATTTCCTCCGGGAAGATCCCCCGTACGTTTCCAAAAGCATATCCCCCTTTGATCTGCGGGGTGATCTCGCCCAGATTTTCTGTTATTTTCCCCTGGCAGAAATCCTCAAACAGCTGTATCGGGACAAGACCGCCGCCAGTCGCAAAAGCTGCTTTTTCCAGTCTTCTTTGAAAAGCCACTCCGGCAAGCACGCCGCTTCCGCCGAAATCTTCCGGTGAAACGGTAACCACAACAGCACTATTGGCGTTTTCGCCTGCCCTGTCGTGATAACTCATGCCGTTGACCGCCAGATAACCTTGTTCCGAGGAAGCATTCACTACATATCCCCCGGGGCACATGCAGAATGTATATACCCCTCTCCCATCAGAGGAAGAAGCCGTCAGTTTATAGGCTGCCGCCGGAAGAGGCAAAGTGGTATCGCCGTACTGTGACAGATCGATCATTTTCTGCGGATGCTCAATACGTACTCCTACAGCAAAGGATTTCGCCTCCATTTTCACCTGTTCCTCATCCAGCATGGCAAATGTATCGCGGGCGCTGTGACCGATGGCAAGAACACAGATATCTGCCTTTATATGCCGGCTCCGGCCAGTGACTGTATCTGTGACAAGTAATTCCTGCAAGGTACCGTTCTCATTTTGAAGTATCCGATCCATTCTCGTATGAAAGAGGACTTCGCCTCCTGATGCAAGAATCTCTTTTCGCATGTTTGCCACAATGGACATCAAAAGGTCAGTTCCGATATGAGGTTTATTCACATACAGGATATCTTTGGGCGCACCGTTCTTCACAAAAATTTCCAGCACCTTCCGGTCCCTGCCATCTTTATCTTTCACAAGAGTATTGAGTTTGCCGTCAGAAAAGGTACCGGCTCCTCCCTCGCCGAACTGTACGTTTGATTCCGGATCAAGACTCTGTGTCTCCCAGAACTTCTCTACATCTTTTTTCCGCTGCTCCACAGGCATTCCCCGTTCCAAAAGCAGCGGTCGGTATCCGGCTTTGGCAAGCATATAAGCACAGAACAGACCTGCCGGACCGCTGCCGACTATGACAGGCCTTTCCCTCAGCGCTTCCGTTCCCGAAACGTCCATGTGATACCGATTTTCGCTGGCAGCCTGGATGTTGGCGTTCCGGTTCTTTTTCAAAAACTCCTTTTCATTTTTTAAATGGACAGCCACTGTATACACATAGGAAAGCTGAGGCTTTTTCCTGGCATCCAGAGACTGCTTTTCTATTTGATATGAAAGAAGCGCATCTTCTTTCACACGGAGGGTTTTCAAAAGTTTCCTCCTAAGATCCGCTTCTGTATGATCGATATTCAATTTCAACTGCTGGAGTCTGATCATAAACATCCGTCCTTTCCTTCGTTTTTCTCTTATAGCGCCGCCGCTTCTCCGGCTATATATCCCGTTGCCCAGGCCCACTGCAGATTATATCCCCCACACATGCCGTCGACGTCAAGGAGTTCGCCTGTTATATACAGCCCGGGGCATTTCAGGGATTCCATAGTCAGAGGATCGATCTCTTCAAGAGAAACTCCTCCTGCACAGACCTGCGCCTGATCAAAAGAACGGGTTCCTGTAATCTTTACTTCAAATTTTTTGCAGAGGCAGGCGAGTCCTGCAAAATCTTCTTCGCTGAAATTCTCCACTTTCTGCGACCAGCGGATGTGTGCCCGGGTAAGGAGCACATTTACCAGTTTGCGGTGAAAAATTCCTCTTAAAAATTCTTCCGCAGTATTGTCGCTCCAGTCTTTTTGCTTCTCTCTGAAGAGGGCGCAGATTTCTGTCTCCTGCATCTCCGGAAGGAAGTCAAGGATGACAGAAACAGGCTTTCCTTCCCGCAGGCCCTCTGCAGCGAACCGGCTCACCTGAAAGACAGGGATACCTGAAAGCCCGTAATCTGTAAATTGAATCTCTCCCTGGTCGGCACACACTGCAGCTCCGTCTGACATAAGAACAATCTTTGCGTCGCTTCTTACGCCGGCCAGCTTCCGAAAAGCAGGATCATCCGACGTAAGCTGCACCAACGCCGGAAAGACCGGGGTTATGGTATGTCCCAGGCTTTTGGCAAGTTGATATCCGCTGCCGTCAGATCCAAGACCTGGAGAAGCCTTGCCGCCGGCGGCAAGGATCAGCCTGTCAGCTTCAAATCTTTGTTCTTCTCCGTTTTTCCTCGTATATATATCAAATTTTCCTTTAGAAAAAGAAACCTTTTCTACCTTTGTCTGAAGATACGTTTCTACCTGGAGCCGGGCGATTCCAAGAGCCAGTGCTTCCCGGACGGACGATGCCTGATCATTCTTAGGGTAAAGGTAGGTTCCTCTTGCTTTTGTTATAATTCCCAGCTTTCTGAAAAATCTGACGGTATCTTCCGTGCCGAAAGTATGGAGTACCTTCTCTACTGTGTCCGGGTTCCCTCCACGGTAATATTCGGGACTCATGGCAAGGTTTGTAAGATTACAGCGGCCATTTCCGGTAGACAGGATTTTCTTTCCCACCAGTTCTTTTTGTTCCACTAAGGTTACGTCAGCGCCTTTTCCGGCTGCCGCAATGGAGGCTACAAGCCCGGAAGCTCCTCCTCCGATGACAACGGTTCTTCTCATATTTGAACCAATCCTTTCCGAACCATATGTTCCAGAGACATTAAAATGCCAAGTTTGGCGTGAGGCCAGGTCAGGCCTCCCTGAAAATATACTGCGTAGGGCGGTTTGATGGGACCGTCAGCACTCAGTTCTATGGAAGAACCCTGTACAAAAGCTCCGGCTGCCATGATCACATCGCTGTCATAGCCGGGCATAGCCCATGGTTCCGGCGTTACATAGGAATCTACCGGCGCCGCTGCCTGGATGCCCTGGCAGAAAGCGATCACGCCCTCCGGCGTGCCAAGCTCTACCGCCTGAATAATATCGTGCCTGCTCTCGGAGCCGTCAGGCACTACCGGAAATCCCAGAGATTCATAAAGGTTGGCCGCAAGGATCGCTCCTTTAAGGGCGCTTGCCACCACGGT
The DNA here is from genome assembly GCF_037273965.1 of Claveliimonas sp. Classification (NCBI taxonomy): domain Bacteria; kingdom Bacillati; phylum Bacillota; class Clostridia; order Lachnospirales; family Lachnospiraceae; genus Claveliimonas; species Claveliimonas sp. The sequence continues at coordinate 8,232 of NZ_JAYAZJ010000074.1, forward strand.
CGGCGCAAGGAAAAGCCCCTGGTAAAAGGACTGCATCACCCCCAGAGAAGCCCCCACTTCCCGGCCAAGTCCGGGAGAGGTCAGACGGTATCCGCAGTTTTCAATCAGATCCGTTCTGCCGGCAACATAACCGCCGATGGGCGCAAGTCCTCCGCCCGGATTTTTGATAAGGGATCCCACGACCATATCTGCTCCCACATCACTGGGTTCTATTGTCTCTACAAATTCACCATAACAGTTGTCAACCATACAGATAACATCCGGTTTGATCTTTTTTACAAAAGCGATCAATTCCCCAATCTGGGCGACGGAAAAACTCGGTCTTGTCTGATATCCCTTTGACCGCTGAATGGTAATTAATTTTGTTTTTTCATGAATGGCTTTTTCAATGTTCTCATAGTCAAAACTTCCGTCCGGCTTAAGATCCACCTGGCGGTAAGTAATACCATATTCTGCCAGGGATCCCGCTGACGGGCGGATACCGATCACTTCCTCCAATGTATCATATGGTTTCCCTGCCGGAGAGAGCAACTCGTCTCCCGGCCTTAAGTTCGCTCCAAGAGCAAGGGCAAGAGCGTGCGTTCCGCAGGCAATCTGGGGCCGCACAAGAGTAGCCTCTGTATGAAATACATCAGCGTATACTTTTTCTAAAGTATCCCGCCCCTGATCGTCATATCCATATCCGCTGGCATAATGAAAACACCCCTCACTGACACGGTTTTTCTGCATAGCACCGATCACTTTGAGCTGATTGTACTCCGCCGTTCGGTCAATGGCTTCAAACCGCTCCTTTAACTTTAGTTCCGCCTGCTTTCCAAACTCCAAAACCTTTTTCGAAATCCCCAGGCTTTCATACATTTCTTCTATATCATTGATCTTTTGCATTATCTGTTTTCTCCTCATTATCATGGCATTTTTATCGATGTTCTCCCCTTGTCATAGCAGCCATGATCTTTGTTTTCATCTCGGCGCACTGCGCATCAAACTCCGGATTTAAAGCCGGGATTTCACGCATGATATCTGCAGCTTCCCTGTATCTGTACATATCATACAGGATTCCCGCACGGTTCAGATTGAACATTGCCCTCTCCCCCTTTGTGCGGATCAGCGGTTCCAGAGCCAACAGCTCCTGATAGGTTTTCTCACTGTTGCGGCTGTGGGCGTACAGCTCCATCAAAGGATTCATCCTCTTTAAAAATTTCGATCCTCCAAAACCTCCAAATAATTTTTTTAACATTTCCATCGCTCCCCTTTTGTATCTTAAATCTTATTTCCCTCTATATGTAATAAGAAAGAACTGCCTCCCTTATTTTCGTTTCATCATAATCGTAATCCGGTTTATGGAGCCAGATCACATCCCGCTCCCTTTTGAACCAGGTAATCTGTCTTTTGGCAAAATGACGGGTGTCTCTTTTGATCTTGTATACAGCTTCATCCAAGGTATATTCCCCTTCCAGATGAGAAAGGATTTCCTTATATCCCAACCCCTGCATAGATACCATCGCGCTGTCGCATCCCATTTCTTTTAATTTTCGTACCTCCTCTACAAGCCCTTCCTCCATCATCAGATCAACTCTTCTATTGATCCCGGCATAGAGATGTTCCCTTTCGTCGTTCAATACAAAATATTTAAAATCATACGGAGAGGTTCTCTTTCGCTCCTCCTCATTGTGCTCTGACATTTTTTTGCCGGTCTGATAATAAAATTCCAGAGCGCGGATCACCCTCTTCACATTATTAAAATGAATCTGGGAAGCCGCCTTTTCATCTACTTCCACAAGTCTTGAATGAAGCGCTTCTGCTCCATTTTCACGGGCATAATTTTCCAGATCCTTTCTCAAAGAAGAATCCTCATTATTTTCTGTAAAATGAATGTCATACAAAAGCGCCTGAATATAGAACCCCGTTCCGCCTGTTACAATAGGAATATGTCCCCGTTCCCAGATTTCCTCAAGCGCTTCACGCGCCATTTTCTGGAAACGTACCACATTAAAATCTTCCCAGGGATCCAGCACATCGATCAGATGATGTGGAATCCCCTGCCGTTCTTCTTCACGTATCTTCGCCGTACCGATATCCATGTATCGGTATACCTGCATGGAATCGGCGGAGACGATCTCTCCGTCTAACTCTTTCGCAAGAGAGAGAGACAGACTTGTTTTCCCTACGGCGGTAGGGCCTGTCAATATGACCAATGGCCTTTTCATTACACGATCCTCTTAAACTTTTTCTCCAGCTCCCGTTTGCTCATTGCAATGATGGTTGGTCTTCCATGAGGGCAGTGATAGGGATTCTCCAGCTTCAAAAGCTCGCCTATCAGAGTTTCTGCTTCTTTTGCAGAAATCTGCATCTTCCCTTTTACCGCTGCCTTACAGGACATGGACGCAATCTTTTCATCAATGATATCCGGTGCCAGTCCAGTATAAATCTCATCGGATAAGCTGTCAATCATCTCCATGAGCAATTCTTTTTTTGCAATATCAAATAAATTGTCAGGAACTGCCCGGACTGCATAGGAATCCTGCCCAAATTCTTCTATTTCAAAGCCGATCCTTTCAAACCTGTCCATATAGGTATTTAAAAGCTGTGCTTCCTGCATAGACAGATTTAAAATAATGGGCGGGCTGATATTCTGAGATGTAAATTCCCTTGTTTTCATTCCGGCAAGCGTCTTTTCATAGAGCACTCTTTCGTGGGCAGCATGCTGGTCGATAATATACAGATTGTCTTTGTACTGCACAAGCCAGTATGTATCAAAAACCTGCCCGATAATTTTATGTTCCGGTACAGAAGCCTTACTTAAAAGCTTATCTTCAAAGAGATTCATCTGCCGGTTGGACAGGGATTCCGGTTCTGAAGCTTTTCTGTAATTTACTGCTTCCATGATCCGGTCTTTTTGTCTGTCAGGCTTGAATATTTCACCTTGTTCCTTTACTTCTGCAGAAGAATTTTGCTGATGATAGGAAAGAACCCTCTCCCGCATCTTCTTCATAAAATAATCCAAGTCTCTTTGTGGAGGATTTTCGCGGAGCGCGCTCTGTTTTTCGCCGTTGGATGAGTTTGGATTTTGGAACGCACTCTGTTTTTGATAGAGTGTACTCTGTTTCTTGACGTTTTCGTTTGTATCAAAACCGACCGCGCTCTGTTTTTCGGGTGCTTTTTCTGTGACAGATGGCGGTTCGGGCACTTCCACCTCCGGAATCAGTTCCTCCTGATGAAGAGCCCGCCCTACTGCTTCACTGACGGCTTTATATATCTCCTGCTGGTTCTGAAAACGGATCTCCATTTTTGTGGGATGTACGTTGACATCAATCGCTTGTATATCTGCCGTCAGATGCAGTACAGTAAAAGGATACTTGTGCTGCATCTGAAAATCTTTATAAGCGTCCTCAATGGCTTTGGCTATAATATTGCTTTTTATATAGCGCCCGTTTATAAAATAGTTTTCAAAATTGCGGTTTCCCCGTGAGATCAGCGGTTCTCCAATATATCCCCTGATCTTCAGCCCTTCTGTTTCACAGTTCACTTCCAGAAGGTGTCCGGCAATTTCTCTTCCATATATATGATAAATGACATCCTTCAGATTTCCGTTGCCTGATGTGTGGATTTTTGACTGACCGTTATTATAGAACTGAAAGGAAATTTCAGGGTGAGAAAGGGCAAGGCGCATAACGAGATCTCCCACATGGCTCGCTTCTGTCATAGCTGTTTTTAAAAATTTCCGCCGCGCCGGAGTATTATAAAAGAGCTGTCTTACAAGAAATGTGGTGCCGTCCGGCGCGCCTGTATCCTCGAAAGCCGCTTCTCTTCCACCCTCGATCCGATAGGAGGATCCGAATGTATTTTCCTTCGTCTTTGTAATCAGTTCCACCTGGGATACAGCGGCAATACTGGACAAAGCCTCCCCGCGGAATCCCAGGGAGGCAATATGGGCAAGATCCTCCGCTGTACGGATCTTGCTGGTAGAATGACGGAGGAAGGCATTTGGTATATCTTCTTTTTCAATGCCGCAGCCATTGTCCGTCACTCGTATGAAAGAAATCCCGCCTTCTTTTATCTCTACTGCAATGGAGGTTGCTCCTGCATCTATGGCGTTTTCCGTCAGCTCTTTTACAATGGATGCCGGCCTTTCGATCACTTCTCCTGCTGCGATCTTATCAATCGTCACCTGGTCTAAAACCTGTATTCTGCTCATATCTACCACCTGTTCTTTAATTTGTTCTGAAGCTGGTACAAAGTATTCAGTGCGTCTATGGGAGTCAGATGACTGACATCCAGATTTTTTATCTCTTCCAGTACATCGTCATCTTTTACTGTATCAAACAAGGACATCTGAGCCAGATCCACTTCATCATATTTTTTGGCCTTTTTCCTCGGCTCATGTCCTCCCACAGCAATATCTTTTACTCTTGTTGTGATATCTGCATAGGAAAGCTCTTCTGCAATTTCCCTTGCTCTTGTTGTGACAGATTCCGGCACTCCGGCAAGTTTTGCAACCTGGATTCCATAACTCCGGTCTGCGCCTCCTTTTACAATTTTCCTCAAGAATACAATATCATCGCCCTTTTCCTTTACTGCAATACAATAGTTGTTTACGTTATCAATCTTACCTTCCAGCTCAGTCAGCTCATGATAATGGGTTGCAAAAAGTGTTTTTGCACCAAGAAGCCGTGTGTTGCTGATATGTTCAATCACAGCCCACGCAATGCTAAGTCCGTCAAAGGTACTGGTTCCTCTTCCGATCTCATCCAGGATCAGCAGGCTGTTTCGTGTGGCGTTTCTTAAAATGTTGGCAACTTCGGTCATTTCCACCATAAATGTACTCTGTCCGGACGCCAGATCATCTGAAGCGCCTACTCTGGTAAAAATCCGGTCTACAATGCCGATATCAGCACTGGAAGCCGGTACAAAGCAGCCAACCTGCGCCATCAGCACGATCAGTGCTGTCTGACGCATATAGGTAGATTTTCCCGCCATATTGGGACCTGTTATAATAGAAATCCGATTCTTTTTATCATCCAGATATGTATCATTGGCAATGAACATGTCATTTGGGATCATCTGCTCTACGACCGGATGCCGCCCGTCTTTAATATTGATGACTCCTTTTTCATTGATTTTGGGGCGGACATAGCGGTTTCTTTCTGCCACAAGCGCAAGGGAGGCCAGAGTATCCAGTTCCGCCACAGCTTTGGCAGTTTTTTGTATTCTCACAACTTCCTGTCCGATGGCATCTCTCACCTGGCAGTACAGTTCATATTCCAAAGCATAAAGCTTATCCTCCGCTCCGAGAATGGTATCTTCCAGCTCCTTCAGGCGCGGAATAATGTATCGCTCCGCATTTGCCAGCGTCTGCTTTCTTGTGTAGTATTCCGGCACCAGATGTTTAAAAGAATTGGTAACCTCAAGATAGTAACCAAATACTTTATTATAACGGATACGAAGATTCTTGATTCCTGTCTTTTCCCTTTCTTCCTCCTCCAATTTTGCAAGCCAGTCTTTTCCTTCTGTCTTGGCATGGCGGAGGCGGTCCACTTCTTCATTGTAACCTTCCCGAATGATCCCGCCCTCTTTCATGGCAATAGGCGGCTCCTCGCAGATTGCAGCGGAAATCAGCCTGCAAAGATCTTCAAGGGGATCAAGATTGTTATAAAGCTTCTTAAGAAGCGGACTTTTCATATCCTCCAGGATACAGCGGATGTGAGGAAGCATAGACAGAGAACTTCCAAAAGCAGTCAGATCTCTCGGATTTGCTGATCTGTAGGCTACTTTGCTAAGAAGTCTTTCCAGGTCATAGATGGGAGAAAGGTATTCACGCATCTCTTCTCTGCATATGGCATTGTCCTTTAATTCCTCTACCGCATCCAAACGTTCCACAATCGCTTTTTTCTCAATCAGAGGCTGTTCCAGCATACTCCGAAGTGTTCTTGCCCCCATGGCAGTCTTTGTCTTATCAAGCACCCACAAAAGGGATCCTCTTTTCTGCTTTTCCCGCAAGGTTTCACACAGCTCCAGATTTCTTCGGCTTGAACTGTCTAAAAGCATATATTTTCCTGTTGTGTATCCGGTCAGTCTTGTAAACTGGCAAAGGTCTGTCTTCTGAGTCTCCTTCAGATATACAAAAAGGGCGCCGGCGCCGATCACGCCGCAGTCATAATCAGCAAGGCCCAGTCCTTCCAGGGAACTGGTTTTAAAATGCTCAAGAAGTGTTCTTTTGCAGATCGCGTCATCAAAATACCATGAATCCAGTGCATAGATAGTAATTCCAAGACGCTCTTTCAGATCATCAAGATCCATACCGCTCATGTAGAAAGCCTCATTGCAGACAAGTTCAGATGGCATAAACCGGCTGATCTCGTCAAACAGTTTACTGCTCTCATCCAGCTCTGTGACAAAATAATCTCCTGTGGTTACATCTGCAACTGACACTCCGTACCGGTCTCCTATGTAAGCGACACACATGATATAATTATTTTTCGTTTCATCCAGAGCCTGTGTGTCCAGATTTGTCCCCGGCGTTACAATACGGACAACCTCACGGCGCACAATCCCCTTCGCTGTGGCCGGATCCTCCATCTGCTCACATATTGCCACTTTATACCCCTTGGAAACAAGGCGGTTCAGATAACTGTCCACAGCATGATAAGGGACACCACACATGGGTGCCCGCTCTTCCAGCCCGCAGTTTTTTCCGGTCAGTGTGATTTCCAGTTCTCTGGATGCGGTCAGTGCATCCTCAAAAAACATTTCATAAAAGTCACCAAGTCTATAAAACAAAATGCAGTCTTTATATTCTTTTTTCGTCTCCATATACTGCTGCATCATTGGGGTTAATTCTGCCATCTAAGTACTCCTTTTTGTGCTTAATCTTTTGTGCTCATTTAGTATAGCATATTTTTCCCCAAAGTTAAAACAGGAAAAAATGCGGTTTTTTCTCGCCAAACACACCCCATAAAAGATATCCTCCCAGCAGGATCCCTATGGCGCACAGGCCGGAAAAAATGATCATAAAAGGCAGACAGATCTGCCCCCACAATTGGAACGGAAGTCCGGTATAATCCCAGACATGCCATTTCATCCATTTATTTACAATAATCCCGGTAATAAATTCACAGGCTGTTACAAAGATGATACAGCGCAGAATCTGCCGAAAGAACGGATCCTTCCATTCCAGAATCTGTCCCTGCCAGGCACAGAAAACGAGGCAGACACCTCCCAAAACAAACATACTCCAGTGGGAAAAGCCGCGAAAAATAAATTCGAAAGAATAATAAAGCATTCCTCCTACCACCCATAAAAACAAATACTCACCCAGTCTTTTCATGTAAAAAACGCCCTCACTATATGTTTTCCCATATAGTGTGAGCGTTTCTTTCCTGAATTATACCTTAAACTCTGGTCCCGATATAGTAAAATCCTTTGCATTCATCCAGATAAACATTTACCAATGTACCGATCAGCTTTTCGTCCCCCGGAAAATGCACCAGAAGATTATTGCTGAGGCGTCCTGTCACCATGCCGGGTTCATGGTCATTGACAGATTCCACCAGAACAGTTTGCGTGGTTCCCTGATGGATTGCACATACTTCAGAAGAAATATGCTGCACTTCTTTCAAAAGACGATCAAAGCGGTTCTTTATCACATCCGGCGGAACCTGATCTTCCATAACAGCAGCCGGTGTCCCTGTCCTTTTGGAATAAATGAACGTAAATGCACTGTCATACCGTACTCTTTTCACAACATCCATGGTCTCCAGAAAATCTTCTTCTGTTTCTCCGGGGAATCCTACAATAATATCTGTTGTCAGAGAAATATCTGGTACTGCCTTTCGAATTTTTTCCACAAGAGCAAGGTACTGTTCTTTTGTGTAGCGCCGGTTCATTTTCTTTAAAATCCGGCTGCTTCCCGACTGTACCGGAAGATGGAGATGACGGCAGATCTTTTCGGATCTTGCCATGACTTCAATTAATTCATCCGACAGGTCTTTCGGATGGGAGGTCATAAAACGGATCCTTTCGATTCCGTCCACCTTTTCCACTTCCTGAAGAAGCTGTGCAAAAGACATAGGCTCATCCAGCGTTTTTCCATAAGAATTAACATTCTGCCCAAGAAGCATGATCTCCACTACTCCATCCTGAGCCAGCTTTTCAATCTCTCTGATGATCGCTCTCGGATCACGGCTTCTCTCCCTTCCTCTTACATAAGGAACAATACAGTAGCTGCAGAAATTATTACAGCCAAACATAATATTGACCCCCGATTTAAAAGGATATTTTCTTTCTACCGGAAGATCCTCCACAATCTTATCCGTATCTTTCCAGATATCAATGATCATACGCTGGGATTCCAGCCTGGATACAATCAGCTCTGCGAATTTATAGATATTGTGCGTGCCGAAAATAAGGTCAACGAAACGGTAACTTTTTTTAATTTTTTCCACTACCTCCGGCTCCTGCATCATGCAGCCGCACAACCCGATGATCATATAAGGATTCTTTTTTTTCGCCTTTCCAAGCTGCCCCAGACGACCGTAAACTCTCTGATTGGCATTTTCCCGCACGGTGCAGGTATTGTAGATCACAAAGTCCGCCTTCTCTTCGTCTTCCTGTTCTATGTAACCGATGTTTTTCAGAATGCCGCACAGCTTCTCTGAATCTCTGGCATTCATCTGACAGCCGAATGTTGTTACACAGAACGTCAGGGGACGTCCGGCTTTCTGTACCAGCTCCTGAATCAGAATCTTTGCCTTCTCCATAAAATAATACTGGCGTTCCGGCTCTGATAACGGCGCTTCTTTATACAAACTGATTTCTGGATTCATCGTACTCATAATCTATTCCTTTCAGTTGTTCCACGATTTTTTCTTTTTCCGCCTGCATATCTTCGCACAAGGCATCCAGGTCAGAATAATAATCTCTAAGTTTCGTATTCACCACGCCCAGCAGCAGCACCGGGTCCTTTGGCAGTCCTGTCATCATTCTTCTTTTTCACCCTCCATGTATCTTGTCTCTATCCGCATCTCGGTCACGAGAACACGGGGACGGATATCGTATTCTTCCTGCGGAATGGCGGGAAGCACCTGACATTCAAAGGCCAGAGCCATAGAAAGAAGTCCGGTGTGGGCTTCCAGATAACGGTCATAGAAACCGCCTCCATATCCGATCCTGTGAAGTTCATGGTCAAATGCAGCTCCCGGCATCAGGATCAGCCCTTCCTCACCGGAGGCAGGTCGTCTTTCATCCGGCTCTAAAATGCCGAATCTTCCCGGATGGGTTTCCCGGAAGGAAGAAATATAATAAAATTCCATTGTTTTTCCTACTGTTTTGGGAATAGCAACTTTCTTATTCATCTCCCAGGCCTTTTCAATGATCCTGCGAGTCCCCACTTCCCCGCGGAAATCCATATAGCAGTAAATCTCCTCTGCCTGTAAAAACAGAGGATGGCTGGTCACCCTTTTGGTGATATTTCTGGTCTTTTGATCCCACTCCCCTTTTTCCATCGCTTCCCGAAGAGAGAGAACCTTTTTTCTAATTTCCTCTTTTTTTACCAAATTTCTCCCCCAGATCTGTAATAGATCCATCTGTTTCCTGTATGGAAATATTGTTCAGCTGCCCCCAAAGGTTCGCTTTTACCGCTTCAATGTATTCCCGGCGAAGAAGCTGCTGCTCTTTCTTTTCTTCCTCCGTCAAACCTTCCGCTTTGGAGCGGCGATAAAGCTCATTGATCCTTTTTATCTTATTTTCATCCATTGTATCTTCCTCTGCTTTATTTTCTTTTGCATGAACGCCGGTATACACCGACGTCCCATTCTCTTTATTGATCCGCTATCCATCTTACACTATCCTGCACAAATGAGCAAGCCATTTTCCCCTCGAACTCTTCGTTGAACTCAGCACCTTGTATCAACTGGAATAATTTTCAAGAAAACTGTAGAGAAGCTGCGTACTTTCAATATATTTCCCATTTTTCACTTCATTTTGCAGTTCGGTCGGAAGCGTAGAAACTTCAATGCTTGTATAGTCATAAGCGGTCTTTTTATCGCTTAAAAAGACAACAACATAACCGTTTACTTCCATAAGATAATAGCAGTCTTCCTTACTTGCATCTCCTTCTGTTGTAACAGTTTCCTCATTTTGCTCCAGGTTTTCCTCTGACGCTGTCTGGTTCATTTCTTCCCTTGCCCGGTCCACGGCTCTCTCATAAGTAAAGTGATAGGCAGCCGCCAAAATAATAAAAGCTGCCAGAGATGCTGTAAAAAAACCGATACTTAACTTCTTTTTCATAAGGACAACTCCTTTTTTAGTAAAGTATCGGTCTTTTTCTTCAAATTTATACATTTTTGTGAAGCGATATCCCTGTTAACGGTACCGCCCCTTCAGAAGATGCAGTTTTCTGCATATCGCTACAAGGGTAGCCCCTTTCGGAGCGGATAAAATTTCTTCTTCCGTAATTCCGCCAAGCACTACCAACGCAATACCGTACACAATTACTGCCACAATAATTGCAATAACAGCAGCCGCCATCTCTCCGATAAACAATACGCATAAAAGATGTACCAGCAAAGAAACAGCGCCCATGATCACAGATGCGATCGTAGGGATGACAAAGGTTTGCTTCTGTTCCTGCATATATCCGCACGCCCCTCTGAGATCATGGGCATTTAATATGCAGATGGAGCCGGCAAAAATAATTTTGCTGATTGGAATGGAATAGATTTCCCACTTAAATACCACCAGCATAATAAACAGAGCAACGACATGTATCACCAGTGAAATAGCAGCATTTTTCACTGGAGCTGCCATACGGTCCAAGCCCTGCAAAGCAGCGTTTGTCACAGTTGACAGGCAGAAAAATACAACGGAAATACCGCCAATCCGAAGCATAAGCGACGGTATGGCATTGTCCTGATTGAAATAAAGAAGATTCAGGATCGGACCTGACAACGTAATAAATCCGGCTGCACAGGGAATGGCGATCAGCATATTGAACCGGGACACCATATTGATCTTGCTGTGTATCTGCTTACGGTTTCCCGTCTGCATTGTAGCAACAAGACTCGGCATAAAAGATGCCGCCAAAGCGCTGGACACACTTAAAGGAATATTCGTCATAGTGTCATACTGTCCGTTGAGCAGTCCCAGGAGACTGGAATATTCTTTCTCCGCCATTCCCTGAGCCGCCATAATATTGGAAAACATGGTCTGATCGATCAGATTACTGATATTGTAAACTGTTGCGCTTAAAATAACAGGGGCAATTGTCAGAAGAAGAACTTTGTAAATGGTCTTCCGGCTTTCCAGCCTTCTTGTCCGGTCCCTGCGCATCTGACGTTTCAGACGTGTTTTATATGCGGTAAAAACAAACAGAAGAAATAAAAGTGCGGTGAGCGCTCCTATTACAGTACCCAGCGTTCCTCCTGCCGCCGCAAAGGCAGCGCCGTAAGATTCTTTTGCTTCTCCGCTTGCCATGCTCCGTCCCGTCTGCATCAGCAGGTAAGCCCCCACTACACTGACAATGGCATTAATGAGCTGCTCTGCCACCTGGGATATGGCTGTAGGGATCATGGTCCCATATCCCTGGAAAAAGCCCCGAAGTACGCCCAGGATCGCTACGATCAATATACAGGGCGACAGAACTCTCAATGCATAGATACTAAGTCCCATCTTCATAATCTCTTCTGAGATAAATCTGGCATTAAAAAAGACGATTGCCGACACAATGCCGCCGGAAAGAATACCGAAAGTCATCGCGCCTTTGAAAACCCGGTATGCATTTTTATACTGCCCTAACGCAACACGGGCCGATACAAGTTTGGATACAGCCATGGGAAGGCTGTAAGATGTCAGCATCAATGCAAGGCTGTACACCTGAAAGACAACGCCGTAATAGCCGTTTCCCTCTGCCCCCATAATATTGGTCAGCGGTATGCGGTACGCAAGTCCCACGATCTTGGTGATCATAGCCGCTGCCGCAAGGATCGTTCCCTGCATCAAAAAATTAGTTCCTTTTTTCTTATCCGACATATCGTTGCTCCATGTTTCTTCTATCTCTTCGGTAATTCCTCGCTGATTTCATCCTTAACGCAGAATATTCAGTCTTTCCAGAATTGCCCGCTGCTTTTCTTCCATCACAAGACGTTCCTCCTCGTCTATGTGATCATATCCTGTTAAGTGTAACACAGAATGAGCGATTAAGAAAGCAAATTCTCTTTTGGCTGAATGTCCGTAAGCCTTTGCCTGTTCCATCACCTTATCCTTGGATATGACAATATCACCCAGTACCAGTTCTCCGCTTTCCGGATCAAAACAATCCTCCTGGTCTTCCAGAAAATCAAACTCTCCGGGTATTTCATATTCCACCATGGGGAAAGACAGAACGTCTGTAGGCCGGTCAATGCCACGGAAATCCCGGTTCATTTCTTTGATCTGCTCATCTGTAGTGAGAAGAAGATTCACCTGGGCTTCATAGGGACAGCCGATATAATCAAGGGCTACATCTACCACTTCTTTCGCCAGCTCTTCACATGCAAGGGGGAGCGTGTTCTCCCCTTCTTCCTCATAGAACAAAGACATTTATTTTCTCCTCCGATCTTTGCCTTTTTTTCTGCGGTTCTCCCTGGATTCGTACTCCTCGTATGCTTTTACGATCTTCTGTACCAGCGGATGACGTACCACATCTTTGCTGGTAAGATTACAGATACTGATATCCTCCAGGTTACGTACGACTGCCGTAGCAACATCCAGACCGGAAATCTGGCCGGACGGAAGGTCTTTTTGCGTTGCATCTCCGGTGATGACAACTTTAGAGCCGAAACCGATTCTTGTCAAAAACATCTTCATCTGTGCCGGAGTCGTATTCTGAGCCTCGTCAAGAATAATAAAGGCATTGTCAAGAGTACGTCCTCTCATATACGCAAGGGGCGCCACCTCGATCAGGCCTTTTTCCGAATTTTTCAAAAAACTTTCCGCTCCCATGATCTGGTAAAGCGCATCGTAAAGCGGACGCAGATAGGGATCGATCTTGCTTTGCAGATCCCCCGGCAAAAATCCAAGCTTTTCCCCGGCTTCAATGGCAGGACGGGTCAGAATGATCCTCCCCACCTCGTTGTTCTTAAAAGCTGTAATCGCCATCGCCATCGCAAGATAGGTCTTTCCGGTACCTGCCGGTCCAAGACCGAACACGATCATTTTATTCCGGATCGCATCCACATATTTTTTCTGTCCCAGCGTCTTTGGCTTTACCGGTTTTCCCTGAATGGTCTGGCAGATCATATCCCTGTCAATCTCCAATACCTGTTCTTCCTGGTCTTCCATGGCAAGAGACAGGGTATAATCTACATTTTGTTCCAGGATTTCATTTCCTCTTTCCGCCAGAGCAGTCAGCTGTTCCAGAACACTTTTTGCCTTCTTCGCCTGCGGCTCCGTTCCCAGTATTTTCACCGTATCTCCCCGGGGAATCAAAGTGACATGGAGGGCGCGTTCGATTTTCTTTGCAAAGCTGTCGAACTGCCCGAATACATGTATCTGATATTCTGCCGGGATATCTATCGTCATTTCAATCATTCCCATTCTGATTTTCCCTTTCTGTCTCAAGCGTCTCCCTTTCCGGATCCGGCAGGATTTCCGTATCCCTTTTTTCGGCGACCTCTCCTTGGAGGGTCACACTGCCTTTGGCAGACGCTTTTTTTTGCTCTGTGTATATTTTAACATCATTCCTGATAATTTCTACCCCCTTTTTTTCCAGTTCCTCACACCAGAGCGCAAATGCCCGGCTTAAGTCTTGCTGGATTTCCTCATCCGTGAGACTTTCTCTGTGGGTTTTGTAGGGAACTACCTCTCTTTCTCCAAAGGATACCGGAAGAATAAAGGAATCTCCCAGTTTAAGATCCTTTTCCCAAGCGCGGTATTCACAGTTCTCGTACTTGTTTTCAATGCTCCCAAGGGAGGCGGTCCATGGCCCGATCCTTAAATACCACTGACTCTTTTTTACAGGCTGATTCCTCTCTTTTATATAATCTTTAACAGGATATTCTCTTTCCACCGTATTTTCATACTGCTGTATATATTCTCCTTTAATATCGGCGTCTGCCTCTCTGTAGCGGTAACCTGTCACTTCTCCGGCATCATTTTTCATTTCCACCCTGCCGGACACCAGGATATCTCCTTTCTTTACCTTGCTGCCCGCTTTTACAGCCGGTATACCGTTACGGGTCACGATGGATACAATCGTGCAATCCCTGTCGGCAACCAGATCCGTGCCTTTTTTCGAATCTTCTGCTTTCTCTTCACTGTCTGCCGACGGTTCCTCTTGCGACAGATCTTCATTTTCCTTTACCCGGATCACCAGCTTTGCCCCCTGAATGGAAGCAGAAACCCATATGATATCGCTGTACTCCTCGCGGATCCTGGATGCGATCCTGCTGCAGTCCACTTTGCTTACAGGCATTCCGTGCCGGACATCCTCGGAATCCAGAAAAGAGAGAATAGCTTCATCTGTTCTTCTTAAATTTCCTTCGATATCAATTTCCCATATAAAAAGAGAGAAAATATAGATCAATGCGGCACAAAAGAAAATTCCAGCAAAAAACACCTTTCTTTTCCGATATCTGTGTAAAAAAAAAGGAAGTCCATACCGGCCTGTAATCTCTGCCTTTGTTCCGGTCTTTTTAAGGACTGCCTTCATCTTCTTTAAACTCCTGGCATCTGTATACATCTCATAAGCACCCCGGACCGGTTTAAGTCCCCACAGACAGATACCTTTGTGGCTGCAGGCGTTCAAAAACCGCTCCGGAGAATACCCGGATACTCTTATTTTTATATAGCCCCGCAAAAAGCGGATCATGGATAAAAGCAACTCTTCTGCCCCCTATAGATATTCAATACTTTGAATCCAACCTGTGACCTTCATCTCGTCATTGGTATAATACTCAACATTGAGCCTTTTGCCTGTCAGCCGGATCTGTCCTGTTCTTGTCTGGATCCGGATCAGTTCCTCTGTATACTCCTGTATGCCCCGATAATTTTCCAGTCTTATTTCTTCCCTTCCTGTTATATGAAGAACAGGTACGCCCAGTACCAGTTCTTTTGGCACACCGGCTGCCTCTGCCATGCGTCCGATTACTCTGTCTTCCTCATTTCTGTTCTTTTTCATGGCAAATGCCCCACATAGCTTTCTATCTAATCTATGTGGGGCATTCTGAAAATATGAACAACATATGGCAATCTAATGAATCACTTCGTACACGATCTTTCTTTCCTCTAAAGACCGGTCGCCGTATTCGTAGGCTGCTTTCAGCCGGTCTCCTGCCGCCTGGCACTTTGTTTTATCATTTGCGCAGATCGTGGCAATGGAATCTCCTTTTTTGACAAAATCTCCGATCTTACGATGAAGGACAATGCCCACGGCCGGATCGATCGGATCCTCTTTTACGGCTCTTCCGCCGCCAAGAAGCAGGCAGATCCTTCCGATCTCTTCCGTATGGATTCCTGTAACAAATCCTTCCCTGTCCGCATATACCTCCATACGAAGAGACGCCTGCGGAAGAAGACAGGGATCCTCAACCTGATCCGTATTACCGCCCTGAGCCTTTACAAACTCCAGGAATTTTCCATAAGCCTTTCCGGAAAAAAGGGCGTCCTGCAATTTCTTTTCGGCATCTTCCATACTGTCTGCTGCTTTTGCTGACAGAAGCATACAGGCCCCTAAAGTAAAGACAAGTTCTGTCAGATCCTCTGGTCCATGTCCTTTGAGTGTGGCAATGACTTCCTCAAGCTCCAGCGCATTGCCTACCGCATTTCCCAGCGGCTGATTCATATCCGAAATCACTGCTGTCATGGCCTTTCCCGCCTTTTCTCCTATCTGGATCATCATCCGCGCAAGAGCCTTTGCTTCCCCGGGCGTCTTCATAAAAGCGCCGTCGCCGGCTTTCACATCCAGTACAATAGCATCTGCTCCGGATGCCAGTTTCTTACTCATGATACTGCTGGCAATGAGGGAGAGATTATCTACGGTTCCGGTAACATCCCGGAGCGCATAGAGTTTTTTGTCTGCCGGTGCAAGATTTTTGGTCTGTCCTGCAATTGCTATATGAATGTCCGCCACGTTTTTCAGAAATTCTTCTTCTGATAAAGAAGTGCGAAATCCTGATATACTTTCCAGTTTATCAATGGTTCCTCCCGTGTGTCCCAGCCCTCTCCCGGACATTTTTGCCACCGGGATCCCCAGCGAAGCCACAAGGGGCGCCAGTACAAGGGAGGTCTTATCTCCGACGCCCCCTGTGCTGTGCTTATCCACCTTGATCCCTTTTATGGAAGAAAGGTCCATTCTGTCACCGCTGTCCGCCATAGCCAGCGTCAGCGCTGTTGTCTCTTCGGTGTTCATTTTCTGGAAACAGACTGCCATCAGCATGGCTGACATCTGATAATCCGGAATGCATCCGTTTGTATATTCCCGGACCATCCAGTTTATTTCCTCGGAAGTAAGCGCTCCGCCTCTCTTTTTCTTCAAGATCAATTCATACATTGTCATTTTTATCATCCCCTGACGGCATTATTCTTTCCTTATACTTGCCCGTTTTTTATATTTGCGCTATATTTTCTCAAAGTCAGCCGCTCCGTGCTTGCAGATCGGACAGACGAAATCCTCTGGAAGTATCTCTCCTTCGTAGATATAACCGCATATTTTACATCTCCAGCCCTTCTTCTCCTCCTTTGCCGGAGCCGGTTTGATGTTGGACTGGTAGTAAGAATAGGTAGCCGAGTTATCATCAGACAATACTTCTCCGTCCGTCACATCTGCAAGGAACAGCGTATGGGTTCCCAGATCCACTGTATCAACGACCTTTGCAGAAAGCCAGGCATTAGTTCCGTCTGTCACATAATAAAGTCCGTTTGGAGATCTTCCGGTCTTTTCGTAATCTGCAAATTTGTCAACATCCCTTCCGCTCTGGAACCCAAAGTGTTTGAAAGTATCAAAGGATGCTTTCTCCGACAGGACAGACACATTGAAGACTCCTGTCCTTACAATCATATCGTGAGTGTAATTTCCCTTATTTACGGCAAGAGTAATGCGGTTCGGCGTTGTTGTCACCTGTGCCGCTGTGTTTGTGATGCAGCCGTTATCCTTTTCTCCCTCTCTGGCTGTCACCACAAAGAGCCCATAGCTTAATTTGTACATCGCTTTTCCATCCATTTTCTTTTCCTCCTTTATTATTGCTTTGACTTTTCACTTTGAATTTTCTTCATTTTCACATTGGGTTCAATAAAATTTTCATATGCATATTTCCAGAGAAAACGGGAACCGTCTGCCGTTTTTTCGTTGCGCTTCAATATCTGCGAAAGATGTACCTGATGCTCCTCCCATGCTTTCCCGTCTGTGGCTGCATTCAGCATAATAGGCTGAAGATTATCCATGGTACGGGCAAATTTAGCTTCCTTTGTTCTGCCCTCTTCAAATTCCTGCCACAGATCTTTCAGTTTTTTTTCCTGATCCCCGGGAAGGAGCCCGAATATACGATCCGCCGCCCGTGTTTCCCGCTCTTTCTGCGTCTTCTTGGCCTCTTCATCGTAAGCATAGGTATCGCCTGCGTCGATTTCCACGATATCGTGGATCAAGAGCATTGCCATGGTCTTTAAAACATCAATTTCTTCGTTGGAATATTCTGCCAGAAGAAAGGTCATGATCGCCATATGCCATGCATGTTCCGCATCATTTTCTTTTCGGTTTCCGTCTGTGAGATAGGTCTGACGCCCGATAAACTTCTCCTTGTCGATTTCCCGTATAAAATCAAACTGCTTTCGGATTCTGTCCGGCTCTCCTTCCCCTCTCGTTTCTTTGTCCTGTCCCATCTTTCCTTCCTCCCTTTTTTGTTCCGGCTTAGTTCTTTCTCACCGATTCAGCACAGAGAAAATACATACAGCTCATGGAGGGCTCTTGTTGCTGAAATATAGGCCGCCTGATTATCAAGAGGCGTCTCTTTTCTGTCTTTCACCGCAAAAACCTGGTCAAATTCCAGTCCTTTAGCCATATAAAATGTTGTCACGGTAAGCCCCTTCCGGAACGAGGTACTGTTCCTGTCTATATAGGAAACCTGAACTCCTTTTGATTTCCAGATATGGTAAATATCCTCGGCCTCCTCTTCCGTCCGTGTCAGAACTGCCGCTGTCTCAAACATTTCTTCTCCTGCGCTCACTGCCTCCAGGATTGCCTCCAGCAGATCATCCTCTTTCTGAAACTGTCTTTCCTCCACTTCCTTTCCCTGTCTTTCTAAAAGTTCCACATCCGGATCCGATGAAAACTGTGCCGCATAAGATGCAATCTGCACCGTATTCCGGTAACTCTTATTCATGGTGATCTTCCGCATCTTCTTTCCGAAGATTCCGGGGAGAAACGTGCATACATCATGCACAGTTTCATCCAGTGTCTGGGCCTTATCTCCAAGGATTGTCATCTTACAGTCAAACAGCATGTCAAGGATCACATACTGCAGATAGGAGTAATCCTGCATTTCGTCGATGATCAGATGTTTGATCCGTCGGTGCTTTCCTCTGCCAAGAAGACGATATTTCAGATACAGCAAGCCATATACATCTTCATATTCTGTCATTCTCTGTCCCAGAGAAATATCCGGCAATGGCGGATAACCGTTGTCTTCCAGGAACCAGCTGTAGATCTGATAGATATCTTTTGTCACATAGGAACGGTCAAACTGGGCTTTCACCGCTTCTGCTTCTTCTTCGGTAAGTTCTTTCCCATACAGGGTCTCATACTCGTCCACTACGTATTCCCGTACGGCATCCATCCTGGCAAGCAGCGGAAGATCCTGAAACTTAAAATAAAAAAGGCGGATAAGCTCTTCTTCTGTCTTTTTTATTCCCCGAAATGAGACTTCCCTAAAATCCATCAATCTGTCCTCTAAAATGGCCAGAAATCCTTCCATTTCCCCGATGAACTCTGAAGACTGCTTTTTTTGAAAGCGTCTGCTTTGCTCCGCATCCGGATATTTCATCATCCGCTCCAGATGATGATATCGGTCTTCGCAGTCATCCGTGATTCCCCTAAGCTCCCTGTAAGCAAAGAGATCAAAACTCATTTCCTGGATATTTTCCTCTCCCAGTTCCGGGAGGATGTGAGAAATATAATCCGCAAAAACACTGTTGGGCGAAAGGATCAGGATATCTGATGCCTTCAGATTCTTCCTGTCGTGATACAGAAGATAGGCCGCCCGATGGAGCGCTACCGAGGTTTTCCCGCTGCCTGCCGCTCCCTGGATCACCAGGATCTTATCCCTCTGGTTCCGGATGATAGCGTTTTGTTCCTTCTGGATCGTCCGTACAATATTTTTCAGCTGGACGTCACTGCTGCTTCCAAGTTCTTCTTTCAAAATGTCATCGTCGATTTTTGTGTCGCTTTCAAAAGCATATATCATCCTGCCGTTTCTGATCTTATACTGCCATTTTGAAATGATCTCCCCTGTCATAACTCCGGCAGGAGCTTCATAAGAAGCCTCTCCTTTGTCATAATCATAGAAAAGACCTGCCACAGGGGCCCGCCAGTCATAGATGAGGGGGATACTTCCCGCCTCCTCTGCAAAATTTCCAATTCCTATATAAAAAGGTTCCTTTTCTGTTTCCCCTGAATATACGAAATCTACTCTGCCGAAGTATGGAGAATCCAACATCTTCAAAAAGCGCTGCTTCTGTTTAGCCGCTTCCTGATTGGCATTTACCTGGCTAAGAAGAGCCTGCTGATTGTCGTAGTCTTCATATCCGTACTGGTCCATTTCCGTATAATTTTCCCAGTAATAGTCGTGCATGTTTTCGATCTCTTTTTGTCCTGTAAGAAGGGTTTGATCTATTTTTTCTATTCTCTTTTTAATTTTTTCTGTCACATCCTGCAAAAAGGATTCTTCTTCTCTCACCATAGCTGCCTCCTTTTCTTTTCCTGCCGGGTGTTATCATAAGACAGATTTGTATTTATTATACCCGATGTTTTACTGTATGTACAGAAAAAGCAGCGGCACGAAGCGCCGCTGCCTGACTTTATTTACTTTTTACAGCTCATAACCAGCATTTGAAGCCGGTTCTCTATATTTGCAAAACTGACGTCGGGATCATAGTCCAGGGGCAGAATCTGGGCATCCGGATAAATCTCCTTTAATTTCTTCGTAATTCCCCGCCCCACCACATGATTAGGCAGGCATCCAA
Source organism: Claveliimonas sp. (assembly GCF_037273965.1). Taxonomy (NCBI): domain Bacteria; kingdom Bacillati; phylum Bacillota; class Clostridia; order Lachnospirales; family Lachnospiraceae; genus Claveliimonas; species Claveliimonas sp. The sequence goes on from NZ_JAYAZJ010000074.1 coordinate 28,437, forward strand.
AAGGCTGAAGGATTACAAAGGCTCTGCAGCCTTTTTTTGCATGATGCAGGATTTCTCCCGGTATCAGGACGCCCTCCCCTGCATCAAAGGTATGATGGATAATAGGATCACTGTCTTTCACAAGATCCGGCAGCCTGCAGGCCGGCGTATAAAGCGGATGTCTTGCCGCAATCTTATCTGTCACATCATGGGCGATCTCAAAAGCCTGATTCGCCGTACGGAGCCAGACTTTGTCTGCCAGAGGCTTTTTCAGGCGGTATTCCCGGATCTGGGTATATTGATAAAAGTAGGTTTTCCGGATGACATCTGTCATTCTGGCCTCAATGATCTCAAACCCGTTCTTCTCCAGATATGCTTCAATATCATGATTAGCTCCGGGATGGAAATTCAGAAGATACTCTCCCACGATCAATACCTGCGGTCTTTTTTCCGAACGGTCATAGGGAATATCTTTCATGATTTCAATGGCCTTTTCAAATCCTTGCCTGGCCCCGGAGATTCCTCTTCTCTCCAGTCCCCTGATCACCTCATCCAAGGCCTTCTCAAATGCCTGATCAGCACTTCCCTTTTCTTTCTCATAAGGACGGATTTTCCTTAAAAGCTCTTCGAGGACATCGATCATTGGAAGGCCGAAGGCGATCTTAACTGCAGTAAAAAGATTCATGTGAAAGCCGGGGTGAAGCTTGTGGGAATCTTTGTCATCATTAGTCAGAATCGGAACCTGGGGATATCCTGCATCGTCCAGCGCTTTGCGAAGCAGCGCGCTGTAGTGGGTCAGACGGCAGTCTCCTACATATTTTCCCATTCCGATAGCCACTTCGTCCCCGTCATATTTTCCGCTTTTCAAAGTGGCAAGGGCTTCGCCTATTACAATCTGTGCCGGGAAACATATATCGTTATGTACGTACTGCTTTCCAAGGCGGATCGCCTCTTCACGTCCCACAGCCAGGGATTCTGTTCTCACTCCCTGTCCGGCAAAGGCCGCTGCCATCAGTCTGCTGAAGGCATGGGAAGTATTTGGGATCAAAGCAATCTTTTCTTTGCGGGATTGCTTTGTGTATTTGACAGGATAAGGATCCGAAAGCGAATGGATCTTAGGCCGGCTCTCCTTTCTGCGTCGCATGTCTACCGTCTCTGTAAAAGAACGGATACGGATGCGCAGAGGGCCCTGAATATCGCTTTCGTCCAGCTTTAAGATCAAGGGTATCTTACCTGATATTTCTTTCATAAGACGGATGATCTCATCAGAAAGATAAGCATCGTGACCGCACCCGAAGCTGACCAGCTGTACGTATTCCAGATAATCTGTTTTTGCAGCCAGAACCGCCGATGAGAGCATTCTGGCATGATAATTATTGACAACATCAAGCCTGCTCTTCTTCAGCTCCACATGATTAATCTCCGGAAGAGAGTCCGCTGTCAGTACCGGGATCCCAAGCTTCGTGAACATATCAGGAAGGTCGTGATTAACAAGCGCATCGTTCTGGTAGGGGCGGGAGGCCAAAATAACCGCATAGGTTCCCTTACTCTTTACATCCTCGCATACCTTTTTTCCGGCCTCTGTCAGTTCTTTATGGAACTGTTTCTGCGCCGTATCTCCTGCTTCGATTGCCGCCATAGTCTCATCTGCCGAAATCCGGAACGTTTCTTTCATATACAGACAGAGCTGCCGGTTCCGGTCCTCGTCCTTATACCAGTGAAACAATGGCGCATCAAAAGGAAGGTTCCAGCGCTTCGCAGGATTGTCCGAATTGCGCACCACGATAGGATGTCTTCTGTCATTACCGCCAGCTTCGTCGTAGTGGATCCTATATCTACACCAACAAGGAGGAACGGCGTTTTGCTCACTTTTTGTTCTTCTGTCATATTGCAACACTCCGTCATCATTTGTAGCTGTTTTCACAAATGATTATTTTAGCACTTTCAGAAAAGCTTAAAAGAATAATTTGACAGTTTTTAACAAAATCTTAGCACTTTCTTAACACTGTTTTTTCATTTTTGAAAGCGCTTTCTTAAACTGTATAGAAAAGAGTATTGCTGTAAAAGTTACTGCGATCACATCCGCAATGGGTTCTGCCGTATAAACGCCCGTTGTCGGATCTGAAGAAAAAATACGCGGCATAATATAGATCAGCGGAAGGAGAAGCACAAACTTCCGCATAACCGCTACGACAATGGATTCTACCGCTTTTCCAAGGGCGTTAAAAGTCATCTGACAGGAAACCTGGATTCCGAAAAGGAACATCGCTCCCATATAGATGCGCAGAGCTGTTTTTGTAAATTCCATTAAAGCAGCATCTGTGGTAAACATTGCCGCAAACCCTCCCGGAAGGAGCATAACAAGCAGCCACAGAATCACAGAATAGCAAAGGCTGACTTTCAAAAGTAATTTAAAAGCACTTTGTACCCTGACAGCATTGCCGGCACCATAGTTATAGCTGATAATAGGTTGCGCTCCCTGCCCAAGTCCCTGAAGTGGAAGCATGGCGAACTGCATGACACTGGTCAGAATTGTCATAGCCCCCACTGCAATGTCTCCCCCATATTTTTGCAGAGATGAATTGAAGCATACCGAAATAACACTCTCGCTTGCCTGCATCACAAAAGTGGATACTCCGAGAGCAAGACAGGGAAGGATAAACCTGGGAACAAGGATCAGATTTTTCTTTCTGATCTTCAGGAATGTCTTTTTTCCGCACAGAAAAGAAACAACCCATATACAGGAAAGTCCCTGTGAAATAATAGTGGCAAGAGCAGCTCCTCTGACATCCATATCAAATCCGAAAATAAAAATCGGGTCCAAAATAATATTCGCTACGGCCCCGATCAAAACAGACATCATTCCGGTCTTTGCAAATCCCTGGGCTGTAATAAATGCATTCATGCCAAGAGTCAACTCTACAAATATCGTTCCAAGGGCATAAATATTCATATAGTTTACGCCATATTCAATGGTATTTTGGCTGGCTCCAAAAGCCATGAGCAAATCCCGGTTCCATATAAGAAGTACCGCCGTCAGGATCAGAGAAATAATGACCTGGACAACAAAACAGTTTCCCAGTATTTTTTCTGCAGATTCATTATCTTTCTTTCCCATGAAAATAGATGCTCTTGGTGAGCCGCCGTATCCAACCAGGGCTGCAAAAGCTGATACGATCATGATCAGGGGCATACATACGCCCACACCTGTCAGTGCCGTCGCTCCAATCTCCGGAATGTGGCCAATGTAGATTCTGTCTACAATATTGTAGAGCATGTTGATAAGCTGTGCGATGACAGTAGGAACTGCAAGACGGAACAAAAGCTTTCCTATCGGATCCGTTCCCAGAAATTCCTTATCTGACGCTGGCTGTGCATTTTCTCTATGATTCATTGTCTTTCATCCTTTCTGTCGCCTGTTCTATATTTTTCAACAGCTTCTTTTTAAACTGTTCATATCCTTCAAGCTCCGCGGCCGTAAAGCCTTCCAGCACAGTATCCCAAAATTCTTCCTGCACTGACTCAATATCTTCTCTTACAGATTGTGCCTCCGAGCGCAGACAAAGGTGCTGCTTCCGGCGGTCCTTCTTGTCCGGAATTTTCTCTAACATAGATTTCCGTATCAAAGAATCGACCGCTTTGGAAACAGCACCCTTGGAAAGACCTCTAAGCTCTACAATATCCGCTGCTGTGTCTTTTCCCGGATTATTATGCAGGAATCCGATCACATCTGCCTCTGTGCCGGTCAACTGATGTCGGGCACATACTTTTCTTAGCATTTTCTCATATAATCTGAGTACTGCGCGGATCCCCATCCAGGTCTCTGCATTCTTTCTCATCTTGCTCTCCTTTCCGCCAAACTTATAATAGTTTCCTCGTAAACTGTTTCTCCGTAAACTATTATAAATTTCGGTGGAAATTAATCAAGACTTATCACAGAAAAAACACAATTTTATTTTCGCTTTTTATTATTTCATATAATTTACAGCCCATTGACCGGCAAATACGGCAGCCACACCGATTACCATACTTAGGGATACATACAAAACTGCTGTAGCTTCGCTGCCGCTTTTCAACATATCCGCCGTTTCCAATGCAAAAGAGGAAAATGTCGTAAAACCTCCGCATATCCCTACTTTCAGAAACAGGACGATCTGCGGATCCAGCCAACTGTCCTTTGCTGCCAGCGCTGCTATAACTCCGATCACAAAAGATCCCAGTACATTGATCGCAAAGGTTTTCACCGGAAATACAGATCCCTGTTCCAGTGGGATCAATCCGATCAAGTATCTGCACACCGCTCCGATAAACCCTCCGGCGCCGACAATCATACATTCTACCATACTAATTCCTGCCTTTCCTTACCCTCTCTTTATATCCGGCCCTGTTCTCCTGCAATCCGCAAAATTCCTAAGATCAGAAGATGCAGCGGATAGAACCAATAGAAGAACCATTTGGAAAACTTCTTTCCCTTCTCTGCCCGTTTCCCATTGTAGAGACAGACGATCACCACCCCGGAAAGGGCTCCTCCCGCCATGCTTCCCAGAGCAGACAAAATCCCGCCGGACAAATGAAATAATCCCAGCAAAACGGCAGAAATTGCAAAGGCTGTTTTTGTTTCTCTCTTCAGTCCGTACGCCCACCAAAACAACAGGGTAAATCCCGGAGCCAAAAGTGACCAGTCGCAAAAAACGGACAGTCCAAGCAGCCCTCCAATTGTCAGAACGAGAAGAATTTCATTGGATATCACTTCCAGGGCAAGAAGGATCAAAAAGCAGATCAGAAGGGTAAACATCATATTCAGACGCGCTGTACCTTCCGGCGCCCGTTTTATGATAGCCAGATCATATGGTATTTGCGAGATCACTCCAAACAGGAACAGCCGGAAGGCATATCTTTTTCTTGATCTGGTACAGTAGAACCCTTCTACCAGGAAATAGCACATCGTAATCGCCGTAAAATATCCGATATTCTCAAATATATTTGCCACAAAGCTTTCCGGCCTCATCCAGATCAACGCAATGTGATTCAAGAGCATGGTAAATGCGGCGATGTATTTTATGGCGTCCCTGTTTAAAATCCTGTAGTTTTCCTTACTTCTGGCTTTCATAGTATCGTTTCTTTGTCCTTTTTCAGTAATTTCCCGAAATTTCCTCCGACTTTTCTCATCATTGAGCTCTAATTATATCTGAATTTCTCTTCTATGTACAGAAAAGCTTTTCCTGTACTACCCTTTTACAGAACCTTTCATCATCCCCGATACCAAATATTTCCGGAAAACCAGCGCTGCAAGTGCAGGAGGAATCAATGCGATCATACCTGCCGCCGCTACAAGGCCGTACTGAATGGTATCCTTCGTAACAAATTCTGATACCACGATGGCCATCGGCTTTGTCTCCATAGAAGAAGCCAAGATCAAAGGAATCTGGAACTGACTCCAGGTATTCAAAAACATGATCAGCGAAATAGACAAAATAATCGGAGCAGACAAAGGAAGCATAATGCGAAAAAATGTAGCTGTTCTTCCGCAGCCGTCAATTAAGGCCGCCTCTTCCAATTCTTTTGGAATAGTTGCAAAATAGTTGGAAATCAACCAGACTGCAAGGGGAAGGTAAGAACTGACATATACGACAGAAAGCCAGAAAATATTGTCAAGAAGCCTTGCGTCAGCAAACATACGATACAGAGGAATGATCGTCGCCATCACCGGAATCACCATTGTAATCAAAAGAATATTTTTGATTGCTTTTCTTCCTCTGAACTGCATTCGTCCAAGAGCATAAGCGCTCATCAAAGCAACTGGAATCCCAATAACCAGTGTAATGGCAGCAGCTCTCAGAGAATTAAACATACCTGTAAAAAATCTGGCGCCTCTTTGTCCGCCGGAAAACAACTCCCTGTAATTATCCCATATGATCTTGTCTGGCAGCAGGTTACTGTCCGGTGAAAACATGCTGTAATCAGGAGTCACAGATAAAATAAATGTCCAGATAAAGGGACCTACTGTAAAAATCAGAAATAAAACAAGTGCCAGAATATAGCCGCCCTTTCTAAAATATTTCATCAATACTCCACCTCCTTGTTCAAACTTCTAAGATAGAAGATTCCAAGAATTAAAGCAAACAGCATAACAATATATGTCATCGCGCTTCCCTTTCCAAAGTTCAGGAAATTGAAGGTTGTCAGATAGCTTTCCATCAGGATGTTTTTCCCAAGATCACTATATCCTGAAAGAGCAACAATTTCATCAAATACATTGATAGCTGTGACGGAAGTAGAGGTCACTCCCACTGCCACAAAGGGCATCATCAAAGGCATAGTAATATGACGGAATATGTTCCCTTTTGTACCTCCGTCTATTTTTGCAGCCTCATAAAGTTCTTCAGGGATAGATTGTCTTCCAGATAAGCAGACCAGGGCCATAAAAGGCACGCTTCTCCACACTACCACAATAGACAGTACAAAAAGAAGCATCCACCTGGAGCTTAGAAATTCAACAGGTTCATCTGTAAGACCGATCCCGATCAGAAGCTTATTTAAAAATCCATATCCGGAGAAAAATACAAATCTCCACAAAATTCCATTTACAAAGGGTGGAAGCGCCCATGGAAGGACAGAAAGCGCCAAAAGCAGCCCGGAACACTTTACTTTAATGTTTAAAAAAGAGGCAACCAGCCAGCCGAAAACTGTAGTAAAGATAACAACAATTACTAAAATGAAAATCGTGTTCTGCAGACTGTACCAGAAAGAATCAGATTGAATAATATCAGTATAATTCTTAAATCCTATAAATCGGATATCTCCTGGTGCTGTCAGCTTCCACTTTTTTAAACTGTATGAGAATGTTGTAATAATGGGATAAAACACTAACACACCCATGATTAAAATCATGGGTGTAAGTAACAAATAAGGAAATAATTTCTTTTTCATCTTTTCTTCCTAAATTATTCGTTTAAAAGTTCTTCCAGCGCACCGGACATTTCTGCATATGCTTCTTCTGCATTCAGCTCACCGCGAGCCATTTTGTTAATTGCATTATACATAGCGCTGCTCATCTCTGCGTAATAGGACGGCACACCGTTCGGGAATGGTGAAGAAACCAGCTTTGCCTGCTCCAGCATTGCTCCGGAATTTTGGATTGTTCCATCGTTGATCAGCTCTTCCAGAACTGAGTTGCGTGTCGGGATTGCACTGTTTGTCTCATTTAACTGTTTCTGCATATCGGCAGATGTATACCACTCGATAAATGTCTTTGCAGCTTCTTTGTTTTCTGACAGGCTGTTTACCCCGATAGCCTCAGGCAGCGGCATTGTCTGTGCAGCTTTTCCATCTTTGCCTGGAACCAGAATCGGAGTGATCTGTCCAACAACACTGCAAAGTTCTTCATTCTGACTTCTGGAAACGAAGGAAGTCGGACCCGTCAAAAAGCTTGCAGTTCCTCCGCAGATCCGCATATAAGCGTCCATTCCTGATGATGTTTTATCTTCCGGAGCAACCAGCTCTTCGTTGATCAAAGTCTCCATATACTTCAACGCTTCCATAACAGACTCTTCATTAAAGGTACCATCGTCATTCCATATAACTCCATTCATAGTGTACGCAAGCCACATCAGACAGGTGGCTGTTTTTTCTTCAGCATTTAATGCAATAGCAAATGGATAGTCTACTGTACCTGTTGATTTTAACTGACGGCAAGCTTCCAGAACGTCATCCCATGTCTGCGGCTCTTCTGTGATACCGGCAGCCTTAAACTGTTCTGTATTGTAGTATGCCAGACGGTAGTCGTTTGCATATGGCATAGCCAGTACCTGGTCATCAATGGTAAATGTATCAATGGTAGGCATATCCGCTTTATCTTCTTCCGATACTTCCAAAGGTTCCAGCCAGCCGGCAGCGTAAAACTCACCGACCCAGGACCAGTCAACTTCTACCACATCCGCAACGCATTCGTTCGCTGCGGCAGCTGTTCCGAGCTTTTCGCGAATATCATCCCAGCCTACTTCTGAAATCTCTACTTCAATCCCCGTTTCCTCTGTGAATGCTGCAAGCTGTTCATCTGTCGGAACGCCCCAGTCCGGAACCATAAAAGTAATTTTTTCGCTTTCGCCTTCCTCTGATGCTTCCCCCTCATCACTGCTCTGACTTCCACATCCCACTGCAAGAGCCATGCACATAGAAGCTGTAAGCAGTACACTGATCAATTTCTTTTTCATGATTTTCCTCCTTTATGTGCTTTGTGAACATATTTATTATATCAACACATAATTTTTCCGACAAATCGATTATGTTTATATACTCATCCAAGTTATAGAGATTTCCTATTAATGTTTGAAATCCCGTGTAAAACCTAATCTTAGCCGACAGAGAAAATCATTAAAAAATTATCTCATAGTTTCCATCTCTTTTTGGATACTTTCTTCGCAGGAGCGCATAGCGAGGATCGTCTTTTCAAACAGATCATTTAATTCCCAGCCAAGGCGCTCTGCTCCCGTCCGGATGATATCCCTGGAGCATCCTGCCGCAAATCTTTTATCTTTAAATTTTTTCTTCACGCTGGAAACTTCCATATCCATTACACTTTTAGACGGACGCATCAGAGCTGCCGCCCAGATAAGGCCGGTAAGTTCATCAGCGGCAAAAAGAACCTTTTCCATCTCATGTACAGGTTCCATATCACTGCAGATACCATAGCCGTGAGAGCAGATCGTATAAATCATATCTTCACCCACGCCTCCGTCTCTCAAAAGTTCAGGGGCTTTCCTGCAATGCTCTTCCGGATATAATTCAAAATCAATATCATGCAGAAGGCCGCTGATTCCCCAATATTCCTCTTCTTCTCCATATCCAAGTTCTTTTGCATACCAGCGCATTACTCCTTCCACTGTCAGAGCATGCTGAATATGGAACTCCTCTTTGTTATATGTTTTCAGCAGTTTCAGTGCCTGCTCTCTTGTAATCTGACTTGTCCTCATTTTTCCCTCCTGATACGCACATTTTTCCTTCATTTTACTATGGCTGCCAATGACTGTCAAACTTTCGGGCAAAAGCAGCAAAGGTCAAAAGCGCCTGACAGTATATACCGCCAGACGCTTTTGCTTTCTGCAGATTATTTCAGATTTTCTGTAAAAAATTCTTCCATTTTGTCAAATGGGATCGCGCCTTTCCCGCCTCCGTCGTAAAGGTCCGTGTGAACTGCTCCCGGAATGATGAGCAGTTCCTTGTTATCAGCATATGGATTATCCTTTACCATATCTGCATAAGCATCCCGGCTGAAATAACAGGAATGGGCTTTTTCTCCGTGCATGATCAGTACAGCGCTTCGGATTTCATTGCTGTATTTAAGAATAGGCTGATTCAGGAAGGACATGCAGCCCGTTATATTCCATCCGCCGTTGGAATTAAGGGATCTTGCATGATATCCCCGCTTTGTTTTGTAGTAGTCATGATAATCTTTTACAAAGAAAGGCGCGTCCTCCGGAAGCGGATCAACTACACCGCCACCCAGAGCATAGGTTCCGCTCCGGTAATCTTCCAGACGCTGTGCATTCATAGCCTGTTTCTTCTCATAGCGGGCTTCCTCCGAATCCTCTGCGTCAAAATACCCTTTTGCGTTGACGCGCGTCATATCATACATGGTAGATGCTACTGTCGCCTTGATCCGTGTATCCAGCGCTGCCGCATTCAGCGCCATACCGCCCCATCCGCATATACCGATAATACCTATCCTTTCAGAATCGGCCTTTTCATGCAAAGATAGGAAATCTACCGCCGCCTGAAAATCTTCGGTGTTGATGTCCGGAGAAGCCATATACCGTGGCTTGCCTCCGCTCTCGCCTGTAAAGGAAGGGTCAAATGCCATTGTCAAAAGGCCCCGTTCTGCCATTGTCTGTGCGTAAAGTCCTGACGCCTGCTCCTTTACCGCGCCAAAAGGACCGCACACCGCGATTGCCGCAAGCTTGCCTTCCACATTTTTAGGAATATAAAGATCCGCCGCCAGAGTAATGCCATAGCGATTGTGGAATGTCACTTTACTGTGTTCAACTTTGTCACTTTTAGGAAATACTTTGTCCCATTCCTGTGTTAATTTTAATTCTTCCATGTTGCAATCATCCTTTCATTTTTTTGCTTTCTTACACTTTTCCATCTGGTACACAATAAAATCCAGACAGTCTATCTGCGCCTGGCTTTTGTGAAGATTTTCAAGCAATTCAGCGCGATGACGCCGCAAGAGGCGTTTGGCAGCGCAAAAGTCATCTTCTCTGATAAATTTTTGTATAACAGCGATGTCATCTGCCCTGCATCCCACATTTCCAAGAAGCTGGATCAGATTTTCTTTTTCATCAAAAAGTTTATTCATAAAAAAGAATCTCCTTTCCAAAGTTTCTGATATGATTATATATCTGCGGCTTTCTATTTCGCTAATTGTTATAATTTATTTCGTGTTATTCCTTTTTTGCATTTCATATGCTACACTTAAGTGTAAGAGGTTGATTGAAATCCTTACTGCAACATTGAAGTTGTAACTGCACATTGAAAACTT
>NZ_JAYAZJ010000075.1:0-34968 GCF_037273965.1 Claveliimonas sp.
ATCTGCCTTTTCCATTTTGCTTGATAGCATACAAAATTTGATCTGCCATATGATATATTTTACGAAAGCTTTCCGGCTCTTTTCCGTAGATTCCTCCTACCGATACCGATGTCCTGCTAAGCGGATATCTCCTCTTCGCCTCTTCTGTATAAGAAAAAACCAGCTGATCGACTTTTTCTTTAACGGCGCTGATATCCAGGCACGGCTGGGCAAAAACCGCAAATTCATCACCACCCAGGCGTACAATAATGTCTGTCTTCCGAAAACATTCCTTTAGTTTTTCTCCCATATAACAAAGCATACTGTCGCCCGCTCCATGGCCATATATATCATTGACCTTCTTAAAATCATCCAAATCCAGCATGAGGAATACAAAAGGAACTCCTTTTTGCATTACCTCTCCGATCCTCTCTTCTCCTCCTTTTCGGTTATATACGCCTGTAAGAAAATCTCTGCTCGATTCCCGGATCAGATCATGAATATACCCGGCCATCTCAACCACAGCATCGTCTACTCTGGATATATGGAGCATAGATATCACATCTTTCTCTTTCTTCTTATATACCAACGCTGTAAAAATAAAGCAGCTTGGCGGTTCCTTACGCTCTGCTTTACACAGGCATCTTCGGCTTTCTTCTCCTATTTTCTCCTCATGATAAGACACGATTTCATAGCCGGAACGGATTGGCATCATTTCTTCATTTTCCCTTTCCATCAGTCTTTGAAATTGTCCCCGATTCACTGCCGTATAATCTCTGCCTGCTCCCACAAAATACATATTCTCGTCAACCATGGATATGATTTTTGTAATATCCCTGTCCCTGAAATAAAAGTCCAGGAAACTGACCATCACCGGGTACGCTTCTTTTATCGCATTTTTTCCTGCAACCTTTTCTTCCATTCTGCATACAGTCCTTTCTGCATTCTGCCTCTGCCAAACGCTTCTTACCATATCTTTTATTAACTTTATATTAGCATATTATGACACTGAAATGGGCATTTCCAATTCAATTTGACTGTTTTTTGATTTTTTTCTGCCTTTCTCTTTTCTTCTTTTTCTCAGGGCATGGTATAATAAATTATACCTGTGCATAAGGTAGTTTCTGCGGAACCGCAGAAACCGCTTTACATGATACGCTAGAAGGAGAAGGATATGGAAAAACTTCTGTTTATTGATGATGATTTGGATTTTCTGGAAAGCAATCGGATTTATTTCACCCGAAAGGGATATAAAATCTATCAGTGCAGTTCTCCGAAGGAAGCCTGGGAACTTCTTCAAAATACAGCCTTTGACTGTGTGATCCTTGATATTGATATGCCTGAAATCGACGGCTTTTCTCTCTGCCGCCATTTTCGCGAACAAAGCCGGGCTCCTGTCATTTTCTTATCTGGATTTTCAGATACAGAAAGCCGGATTCAAAGTTTTCAATCTGGCGGTGACGATTTTCTGGCCAAACCTTATGACATTTTGGAATTAGAATACCGGATCCGGGCAAGAATCCGACGAAGTGAATCCGTATTTTACAATGATGTGCTCACCTTTGGTCCGCTTGTTATTGATATGGATCGACGGATAGTAAGCTATAATGGAAAAGAAGAATACTTTTCTGCTCTGCAGTTTGATATTCTTTCCTTTCTGGCTCAAAATCCCGGAAAGGTCTTTTCCTATGAACAGCTTTACGACCGCATCTGGAAAACTCCTATTGTGGGCAGCAGACACAATCTTCAGGTTACCGTTTCTACTATACGTCACAAACTTACTGCCCTTTGCAATGAAAAACAATATATAAAAACAGTATCCCGAAAAGGATACTGCTTTTCACCGCCTAAGGACCAGGATTTCTCACCGTCTTTTCCTTCTGAACAGGAAAACCAGAAGGATTCCTCCCACCACACAAACTGAAAGCACTATACCGACTCCTATCTGCAGTGACTCGGAGGGATAATTCGTATCCTCTTCTGGATTTTCCTCCCTGTCCGGGGTTTTTAGGCCTGCTTCTTTATTTTCTTCTTTGTTTTCTTCTTTTTTACCGGAAGACACACTGGAAGAGCCGGTTCCGGCGGATGCAGCATCGGAAGCGGAAGCATTGTCACTATCCGAGGCCGATGACGCTGAAACATTCCCCATTCCACTGCTTCCTCCCGGCACCTGCGTCAGCGGCGGCAACACATCCTCTCCCTCTGTAGGTCTTGTCTCTCCGCCTCTGCTGCCTTCGATACCGGTTCCCTCCATCGTGTATTCCTCTGTCAGCTCCAGGATGTCTGAATCCAGAGTTGTCCCATCCGACAGTCTTTGGCTCATTTTATAATAAGTATAACTTTCCTCTTCCAGAAGATTATATGCAGGATACCAGCTTATCTGCTCTCCTTCAGATACTTCCTGGCTTTCCAGATCGCTCCATGTTCTTTTATCATCGGAGCCTTGCAGAGTAACTGTTCCCTCCTGCGGAACAAATGCGTCCATATGAAGGATAAGGCCGCTGTTCTGATAAGTTTCTGCAAAGGCCAGGAGAAAGTAGGGATTCGTACTGGAGCCATACACCACCAGGCACCTCGGATTCTGATCTCTGAAAACAACATAATCATCCGGATAAGTACCCGTTATAACTGTGCGGACTCTTTCTTTCGGGAAGTCCGTATCTTGCCAGATCACCGGAATTGCTGTACTATCTGTCTTCCCGCTTTGATTGATCGTCACATCATCTTCAGCAGGCAGACGGGAAACCGAAAAATTTTCTTCCTCCGGAATCACAATGACCGGCATATCCTGATAGTTCTCCGCTGATGCCGCTGATACAACAGGCTTATCTGCCAGAATCATCCGCCCCTGACAGAAAAATTCGGGAAGCCCCATTCCTGTTTCTTCCCCATAGACAAAGAAAGAACCTTCTTCCTGTACAACTGCAGTATCTTCTGCCGAACCCGCCAAAATGCTGACGGAAATTAATGTCAGACTGCCCCCGGGACAAACATGGAAGATCCCTTCACTTCCTCCGGTTCCTTCCAGAGACAAAAAGGGCCACAGTTCCATCTGTCCTTTCACATAAATTGTATGTCCGGCTGTTTTCACTGTAATATTTTTCCTGTATTTTCCGTTATCATAAAGATAATTCTCATCTTCCGGTACTGTAATGTCATCTGTCAATACAACAGTTCCGCCTTCGCTTCTGTGACTCTCAAGCCACTTCTTCCATTCTTCGTATGTAGCTACTGTATCATTGTCCTCCGTTTCAGAGGCATGAACACAGGCAAAATTCAGGAAAAATAATATTGTCGCAAAAACTATGACTTCTGCTATAATAACTATAACTAAATGTGGATGTTTGGCTTTCATCAATGCCATTCTTCCTTTCCAGAGAGGTAAACTGCTATGTACACAAAAAAAGTTTCTATACTGACCTGTCTGCTCCTGCTTACAGGATTATGCGCTATCGGACTCTTTTCTCTTCTATATCGCTTTGACAACAAGTATATCATGAGGGCTTCCTTGTCACAAGAAGGTTTTTCAGTCATAAAAGGGGACTCTTCTGATCCCCGCAAAATCACCTACCTGGCAGAAGGCTGGGAATTTTATCCGGATGTGGAAGCCTCCCCAGATGAACTGTCGGACTATACTTCAAAAGAAATCTATATTGGCCAATATTTTAGTTTTTCTTCCTTCCATAAGAACCATTCTCCCTATGGATCCGGTACATACCGTATTGTCCTGACCGGTAAGTCAGGTAGCTATTCTCTCCTCCTTCCGGAGGTTTTTTCAGCCTGTAATGTTTATGTAAACGGAGAACTTACTGCTTCTGCCGGCTCACTGTCCCCCTATCGTCCCTTAATCAAAGATACCATCGTAACTGTTCCCCTTGAAAACGGGCAGGCAGAAGTTGTGGTCCAGACAGCAAATCACAGTCATTATTATAGCGGCGTCACTTATCCCCCTGCTGTTGGAAGTTCGGAAGCAGTCAGCCGTCTTATCTCAGAACGCATGATCTTTTACGGCTTTCTGTGTTTTACTTCTCTGACGCTGGCTCTTTTCTCCTCTGCCGTCTGGATCGGCCTGCGTCATGATCCCCGCTCCCGGGAAAACTTCTTCCTTGGTATCCTTGCGCTCTCCTTTTCTATCCGCATCTGTTATCCGTTCCTTCGGCTGGCGGGCGTCCCCCTGATCCGTCCCCTGTATGCACTGGAGGATGCCATGGCTGCTCTTGGCATCTTCTGCATCATACGGATCGTCTCTTTAGTCTGTCTGAAAAGAGGGCTTCTGTCAGATCGTATTCTTCCAGGCATCTCCCTTGGATTTGTTGCCTTAAGCGCTGCTGCTCCTATGGTAATTCTTCCTCTTCTCCCGGCCTTTGCTGCTGTTTACGGACAACTGCTTTTCTGGTATAAACTGATTATTTCCCTGTTTCTTTTCTTCCTTGTCCTTAAACATTTAACCGGCAAAAGCAGCGAAAATTTCCCTCTTCTTGCCGGAATTGGATTTTATGCCCTTTCCCTGTGTGCGCACATGCTCTGCCTTGGACGCTATGAACCTGCCCGCACCGGATGGTATGATGAGTGGGGCATTTATGGATTGATCCTGCTTTTTTCCGTTCGTATGGTTATTCACAATATTCGGATCGTCCGGGAAAATATCCGGCTAAACCGCCACCTTCAAGAAGAAGTGGAACATAAAACCGCTTCTTTAAATTCTCTTCTGGAGGAGCGGCGTCAGCTTCTTCTGGGATTTGCCCATGATTTAAAAACTCCGATCACATCCATCACTACCTTCACACGGCTGGCACAGATGGAACAGCCGGATCTCAGCGACGAAACAAAACAGTATCTTGATACAATACGGCAAAAAGCAGGCGAAATGCGGGATCGGCTGGTACTGCTCCAGGAATTTTCCTACCAGGATACGCCCTCTGACTTTTCTGTCGTAAATCTCACGGACCTGATCCGGGAATTTTATGAGCAGAATCTGCCTGACATGGATGTATCAGGCATTCGTTTTCTGCTGCATATCTCCCCCAAAGAACCGCTTTTCGTTTATGGCGACCACATTAAACTGATCAGTCTTCTTCAGAACTTAGTTTATAATGCGGTAGGATTTGTACCTGCAGAAGGAAAGATTGAACTTTTCCTGTCCCTGGAGGATAACAATGCCTGTATCATAGTCAGGGACAATGGCAGCGGCATTGCGCCTGAAAATCTCCCCCATATATTTGAACAGTTCTTTACCCGCCGTAAAGGCGGCGAAAATGGCGGCATGGGCCTTTATATCGCCAAATCCATCACAATTGAACATGGAGGAAACATTTCTGCTTCCTCCACACCTGGCTGCGGCACTTCCTTCACTGTGTCGCTCCCTGTTTTTCATAAACCGGATCTGTCCTAAGACGGCAGGGAAAATACCCACATCTGCCGGATTTGATCCTGAATGTCCGCAAACACCCACTCCTTTTCCGAATTTGCCTTGCTGAAAGGATCGTTTAGGGTTACTTTTCCATCTTTATATCCTGTCAGCACAAGAAAATGACCTACGTCTGTAAAATCGCCCGGCAGCATGCTGCAGACTACCGGATGACCTGCCTGCAGCTCTGCCGCCAGCGAGCTTTCATCCAGCATGGTTTCCTGACAGCGAAGGCCCCAGTCTGACGCCGCGCTCTCCAGCATCGCCCAGTATGTATTATTACTTTCATCGATATAGCCCCGCTCTTCGCTGTATTTTGCCATCCTGTAGGGCGTTGCCGTTACATCGCCGGTCAATCCTACGATCACCATGGACATACAGGTGGGCCCGCATCCGCTGGAAGCGATAATACTCGTTCCATAGGAAGCATACCCCCATCTTTCATCCCATTGCAGGTAATGGGGAATCTGTCCTTCCACTTCCGGCCCCTCTACCGTACTTGGAGCTTCTTTATCTTTATTCTGGGCATAATCTTTTACAAAATCAATCAGCTCATCATTTTTATCTACCAGGCTTATGATCTCATCCGGACAACCTTCCTCTTTTGCTTCTTCCTTTGCCGCCGCAATCTGTTCTGCTTTCTTCTGCTCCGGTGTCTTGGCTGCTTCCTCTTCTTCCATGGCTTTCCTTTGTTCGTCTGCCGCCTTTTCGCGTTCCGCCTGCTCTCTGGCTTCCGCCTGCGCCTTTTCCCTCTCTGCTTTCACTTCATTTAAGGCATACCCGCCTGCTGCCCCTCCTGCCAGAATCAAGGCTGCTCCTATACACATCGCCTTTATTTCTACAATTCTGCTGTTCTTCTCTCTTTCCTTTTTGCTGTCCTGATTCTCTCGGATATTCTTCTGTATATCTGTCACCTCTATCGTTTTTTTCTTTTATACAGGAGTCTTCCGGCCAGCACAGACAATGCCCCGGCAAAAATACACAGATCTCCTATATTGAATGTTACAGCCTGCGCCTTCTTCCATTTTGTCTTTACTGCAAGATAGTCCACAACTCTCCCGCGGACAGCGCGGTCAAAAAAATTGCTCCATGCGCCTCCTGATGCAAGCATGATCCCCGTTTTTTCAAGAACTCTTTTCTTCTGTGTCATAAGAAACTGTCCATAAAGAAAAACAGCGGCGCCCACTGCACAGGAAACACCTGTTACAATTTTCGGCCGTTTTTCCAAAATATTGAAAGCAAACCCTTCATTGTAAACCTTCCGAAGGATCACGCGGCCTCCCATGATCTCTTTTTCGTCTGACTCGCCCAGATTCCGCTCTACAGACTGTTTGATCAAAATATCCGCCGTTGCTGTCAAAATCGGAATAGACTGCAGAAATACCGTCATATGTTGCTTTCTGTTAATTTCAGATTTCTTCTTTAATGCGTACAATCTGTTCTTCGTATTTTTCAATTTCCTCTTCCCGTTTCTCAATAGCTTCACACAATGCGATCATATCCATATCCTGGATCTCATTCTTTGTAAATTTCTCGTATATCGATCTGCCGATATCTTCAAAATCCCTTCTGTTTCCTCTCTTCAAAGAACGGATTTCCCCTTTCAGTCTCTGTATCTCCAGGGAATCTCCGGCACGTCTGCTTAAATCACTTGCCACATCAGATACTCTTTTCCCAAATTCATCAAAAAAATCTGCCATTTATCATCTCTCCTTTGTCTCATATCTGTCTTAGCCGATCCAGAGTATGGTACAGATCCAGGGTTCCGTATCCCCATTCCCTGTTCGGATATGGTTCTCCCGGTCTCTGCCTGGCTCCCAGGATAAACAGGTTTTTAAGCTGCAGCGTATCTACTCCGCTGCTTCCCACATGATAGCGGAGCCACTCTGTCATCAGCGCGGCGGCTCCCGCGGTAATGGCTGCGGCAGCGCTGGAGCCTGATCTTTCCTGGAATCTTCCTCCCGGAACGGCACCTATAATGCCGACACCCGGCGCTGCAAGATCCGGTTTTATCTCTCCAGTTCTAGTATATCCTCTACCGGAATTAATATCAATACTATTCTCTGTTCCATTATAAAAGGCACAGGAAATGGCAGAACTTACGGCTGATGGCGCCGTCAGCGTCGTATTGGGATCAGACCTGAGAAAAAACACCTCACCGTTCAGAAAATTTTCTACAGGGAGCCAGAGATGAAACTCACCTCCTGCCAGCTGTACCGGCTCTACGATTACTTTCCATATTCCCGGTGAGGGGTGCCCGAACCTGAAAAAAATCAACTGGGAATTATTCCTCTCTACCAAAAGACGGTAATCTACCGAGACTTCTGTTCGGTCAAACACAAACTGAAACACTGCGTTTCCTCCAGGCTGCACTCCGATTCCCTGCTTCACTTCCCCGGAGGGAGACACAAGAGAAATTGTCAGGATATTGGGAATGTCAGACCAGAGCTCTGTCACAAAACCTCCCACTCCTTCCCCGACCCGTATCTCTACCTCGCTTCTGTCATCCCTGTCCGCAAGCCTGTCAGAAAAATGCCTCCGTCCCGCCGCTTCATTTCCTGTCCCTGTCACGATCCCGCGGTTGATGATGTTGGAATAATATTCCAAAAGAACAGCAAGGGGCAGTGTCCCGTTATGTCCGCCCATACTGGTTCCAAGAGCAATACACAGGATCAACGGCATATTTTTCCGCTCTGCCAGATCCGCAAGATACTGTACTCCCAGCATAATATCATTTTCCTGGTAACATACAGCTTCCGGAGCAATATAATAAAATTCTTTCAGATACTGCTTGGCCTCCTTCAGCTTTACCACAGCCAGCGTGGCTTCCGGGGCTGCTCCCAGAAATTTACCGGATTCATCCGCTCCTCCTGCAGCCACGCTGGCAATAAATGTTCCGTGTCCGTTTCTATCCATGCTTGGAACGATCTGAAAAGGATCCTCTGATGCCAGAGCCCGGTTGATTTCTTCCTCTGTATATTCTGTACCGTAGAGAAATCCTTCCGGAGTCATTCCATCCTGTATGGTCTGATCCCAGATGGCTGCAATCCTTGTGCCTCCATCCAGAGCACGGAACACCGGATGGGTATAATCGATCCCGGTATCTACGAAACCGATCATCACGTTTTCTCCCATCAGCTCTAAAGTAGGATAATTCTGTACCTGTGTGATCCCGGCCTGATTCATGGCTTCCATATCAAGGAGCGCATAGCATTTGGGGACAGAACTGTATGGAAACCGTTCAAATCCTATAGGATCCGCAAGAGGCTGATCAATATAGATCACATCATACCCCGCCTGTGTCCTCTGGCGGCAAAGCTTTTCCTCCGGAACCTGAAAATCAATTCTTCCCCCTCTGGATGATACGATAAAATCCCGATACTCCTCTGACAAGATTCTCTGACGGCAAAGTTTAAAATCAGGCATAAAAATACCTCATATGCTTTTTCAATTAAGTATATGAGGTATCAAAAACTCTATTCCTGCAGTCAAAGATTTCCGCCTGTATTTCACTGTTTTTTCTCGCCCATATTTTCGTAGAAACTGGAAATCTCCTGCTCTTTCGGCACTGGCAGATCCGGTCCCTTCCGGAAAATAATCTTTAAGAGCACCGGGGTTACGATAGTCGTCAGGACGACCATAATAATGACAGGCCCGAGGAATACAGAACCCAGAAGTCCTAAAGCCATACCTTTGTTTGCCACGATGAGAGCCACCTCACCTCTGGAGATCATACCCACGCCGATCCTTCTGCACTGATAATTCTTATAATGGCAGATCTTTGCGCCAAATCCGCAGCCGATGATCTTCGTCACAACAGCAACGATCACGAGCAGAACGGAAAAAATCACAATGGTGGAATCCATTTTCGGAAGGACAACTTTCAGCCCGATACTGGCAAAAAACACCGGTGACAGAAGCAGATAGGAAATGGTGTTAAATCTTTCCTGGAGATACTCTGCTTTCTCGGTATTGGCGATGATCAGACCTGCAAAAAAGGCTCCGGTAATATCCGCCACACCGAAAAATTCTTCTGCACAGTAAGACATGACAAGGCAGAATACAAAAGCAAGGATCACATGTCTTCTCAATCCTTTTTCTGCATGATCCACCCAGGAATGGTACCATCTGTACACCACAACTCCAACCACTGCGGCAAAAACAAAAAATCCCAGAATCTTCAGCAGTACTACCGCTATACTGACAGAAGAATCTGCCATGCTGGTTACAATGGTAAGCCCGATAATACCTAAAATATCATCTATGATAGCCGCACCAAGGATCGCATTTCCGGAGCGGGTCTTTAATTTCCCCAGCTCTTTTAAAGTCTCTACCGAAATGCTGACCGATGTGGCAGTCAGTATGATACCGATAAACACATTCTGCAGCATAAGGCTGGCTGCTGCATCTGACTCGATCACGCCAGGCCTGTTAAAAAGATAGGACAGGGCAAAACCGCCTGCGAGAGGAACAAGTACTCCGCACATAGCAATGACAAAAGACGCCTTGCCGCTGGCTTTCAGTTCATTAATATCTGTTTCCATTCCCGCACAGAACATCAGCACGATCACTCCCAGCTCTGCCACGGAAGTAATAAAGGCTGTCTCTTCAAGAATCCCGAATACAGCTGGGCCAAGGATAAGTCCTGCAAGAAGCGCACCTACCACCTGCGGCATCTGTACTCTTCTCGTTGCAAGCCCTAAAAGTTTGGTACAAAGTAAAATAATCGCCAAATCCAGCAAATAACTATAATCCATTTCCTGTCCCCTCGTAATCTCTAATATTTTATCCTTCCAGAAGTGCTGGTTCCTGACCTCTCAAAGTAATGATCGGTCCTCCGGTTCCCTGTATGTAACTTTCTGTAATCGTCACCTGTCCGATGGAATCATCTTTTGGTATCTCATACATGATGTCCAGCATAAATTCCTCAATAATCGCCCGAAGCGCTCTGGCCCCTGTATCCTTCTCCATCGCTTTTCTTGCAATAGCCCTCAATGCGGAATCATCAAATTCCAGCTTCACCTCATCCAGAGCAAGCAATTTCTGATACTGCTTCAAAATCGCATTTTTCGGCTCTTTCAGTATCTTTACATACATATCTTCATCCAGACCCTGCAAAGTAAAGACGATAGGCAGACGCCCGAGAAATTCCGGGATCATACCAAAATTTCTTAAGTCTTCTGTTGTCACTTTTCCAAGGATATTTTTATCATGATCATATTTATCCTTCAAATCTGCATTAAATCCAATGGCAGCCTGTTTTGTAAGACGTTCCTTTATGATATTTTCCAGATCCGGGAAAGCTCCTCCGCATATAAAGAGAATATTCCGGGTATTAACCGTGGTCAGCGGAACCATGGCATTTTTGCTGTTGGCTCCAACCGGAACTTCCACCTCGCTCCCTTCCAGAAGCTTCAGCATTCCCTGCTGTACGGATTCTCCGCTTACATCCCTCTGATTGGTGTTTTTCTTTTTCGCGATCTTATCGATTTCATCGATAAAAATGATTCCCTGTTCTGCTTTCTCCACATCATTGTCCGCCGCTGCCAGAAGCTTTGACACGACACTTTCTATGTCGTCGCCGATATAACCGGCCTCTGTAAGAGATGTGGCATCCGTAATGGCAAGAGGTACATCCAGAAGCCGCGCCAGCGTCTTTACAAGATAGGTTTTTCCGGATCCTGTCGGTCCGATCATCAGCATATTGGACTTCTCAATCTCAATATCATCCATAGTATCTGTAGCTACCCGCTTATAGTGGTTGTATACAGCCACGGACATAACCTTTTTGGCATATTCCTGCCCTACCACATACTCATCAAGTTTTGCTTTGATCTTATGAGGCGCTGGAATGTTGTTAATATCAAGAAGGGGCTTCTTCTCCTCGCCCTCTTTTCTCTTCTTGATCTTCTGCTGTTTTGGCACTGCATTTTCCAGATCAGACATGTTGAAGATCTGAACGCCCGGTATATTCATCAGCTTGCTGTAATCAATCTGCCCGTTTGTCATGGCGTCAAAACTCTTCTGCATACAGTCGGAGCAGACAGAAATATTGTTGGGAAGATCGATCATTTTTCCTGCTGTGCTCTCCGGGCGGTGACAAATGAAACAGATCTTCTCATATTCGTCTTCTTTCTTGGTTTTTTCTACTTCTACTTCTGAGTCATTTACTTTTTCAATCTCATTTTCATTGTTCTGATCTCTTTCTGACATGATGACTCCTTTCTATTTCTTTCTCTCTTCTATCATCTGAAGGAAGGCTTCCTCCGACAAAATCGGAATCCCAAGCTCCCTTGCCTTTTTGTTTTTGGACGATGTGGATGCTGTATCATTGTTGATCAGATATGTCGTTTTAGATGTGACAGATCCGGTCACCTTGCCTCCCATGCTTTCGATCAGTTCCTTTACTTCTCCCCGGTTGGCAAAATGTTCTACGCTTCCGGTGATCACGAAGGTAATTCCCTTAAGGATCTCTCCGTTCTCCTTCTCCTCTTCCTCCGGAAGGATCACCTCTTTTAAAAGCTTTTTATACTGTTCTCTATGCTGCTCATTCTGAAAATAATCCACAAAAGCCCCGGCGATCACTTCCCCAACTCCTGCGATTGAACTTAACTGCTCTTTGTCAAGTTCCAGGATCCGTTCGGGATCATTTCCCACTTCCTGGCATATCATTTTTGCATTTGCCAGACCAATATTGGAAATCCCAAGGCTGTAGATCAGTCTCGGCAAAGTAGTAACTCTTGCCTTCCTGGCACTCTCGATCAGATTGCGGTAAGATTTCTCTCCAAAACCTTCCATATTCCGGATCTCATCCTGATAGCGGTCCAGATGAAAAATATCTGTATATTCGCGGATAAATCCTCTGGCTATAAATTTTTCCAGCGTCGCCTCCGAAAGGCCTTCTATATTCATGGCGTCCCTGCTGACAAACAGGGCGTAGGATTTGATCTGCTTCGCCTGACATTCGGGGTTGGTACAGTAAAGCGCCTTTGCATTGCTGATTTGCCGTATCTCCGTCTTTCCCTGGCATACCGGACAGACCTTGGGAATATCTTTCACCCCGCTTCCGGTCAGATTCCGGGCAATCTGGGGAATGATCATATTTGCTTTATATACTTCAATGGTATCTCCTATCCCCAGCTTCAGTTCTTCCATAATGCTGATATTGTGAACGCTTGCTCTGCTGACCGTGGTACCCTCCAGCTCCACAGGATCAAAAATGGCAACCGGGTTAATAAGACCTGTTCTGGAAGGACTCCATTCGATTTCTTCCAGCACAGTCTCCTTTGTCTCGTCCGCCCATTTAAATGCGAAAGAATCCCGTGGAAATTTAGAAGTTCTCCCTAAAGACTGACCATATCCTATATCATCATATATTAGCACAAGTCCATCTGATGGAAAATCATTTTGACTGATTTTTTCTGAAAATTTAATAACTTCTTCTTCTACTTTTTCCCTGGTTACAACATGGTGTTCTACTACGTCAAATCCCTGCTGTTTCAGCCAGTCCAGCTGGTATGATCTCGAATTATGGAAATCTACTCCGTCCGCCTTTACAAGCGCAAAAGCAAAAAAGTTTACGTTCCTTTTTGCTGTGATTTCATTGTTGAGCTGACGCACTGAACCACTGCAGAGATTACGGGGATTTTTATATTTTGCATCCGCATCGGGAATTTCTTCATTGATCCTCTCAAAATCCCGGTATCCGATGACTGCCTCTCCCCGAAGGATCAGCTCCCCCTGGTAGGCTATCTTTAAAGGAATATTTTTAAAAACTCTGGCATTGTTGGTGATTACTTCCCCCACTTCTCCAGTTCCGCGGGTAACTGCCTTTACAAGTTCCCCGTTCCGGTAAGTGAGCACAACAGTAAGGCCGTCCATTTTCCAGGACATCACCACTTTCTGATCCCCGGCAAACTCTTTCAGTTCCTCAATATCTTTTGTCTTATCGAGGGAAAGCATCGGGCTTTCGTGCCTCTCCTTGGGAAGTTCACTTAACACCTCATATCCCACATTGACAGTGGGACTGTTTGACAATACCATACCAAGCTCTTTTTCCAGCGCTTCAAGCTCGTCATACAGGGCATCATATTCGTAATTGCTCATGATCTCCTCTGCATCCTGATAATACGCCTTTCCGGCCCGGTTAAGAAGATCTGTCAGTTCCTTCAGTCTCTTTTTCTTCTCTGTCTGATGATCTGCCATTTTCCTGCTATTCTCCTATTCCTTTTTTTCTCCGGACTTTGTACTGTGTTCCTCAATCTGACGGTGCAGTCCGGCCAGCTCCTGATCCGTCAAAGGCCTGCTCTGTCCCGGCTTCATATTGCCGAGTTCTATATTCATAATACGGATCCTTTTCAGCATTCTCACCTGATATCCAAGGGCATCGCACATTCTTCGTATCTGACGGTTCAGCCCCTGTGTAAGGATGATCCGAAAAGTATAAGGTCCTTCCTGATATACACGGCAGGGCCTGGTTACAGCGTCAAGATTTTTTTCTTTATCTGTAATATGGACTCCTTCGGACATTTCCCTGATAAATCCTTCTGTAATCCGGCGATCTACCGTTACCTTGTACTCTTTTTCATGGAAATTGGCCGCCCGCATAATACTGTTGATCATATCTCCGTCATTTGTCATGAGAAGAAGACCTTCGGAATCTTTATCCAGCCTGCCGGCATAGGTGATCCGTACCGGATAGTTTAAAAAACGGACAATATTATTCCGTGTCCTTGGATCTTCTGTACAGACAATGCCTACCGGCTTATAAACTGCCAGGACAACCTTTTCTTCTTTACCGCTGATTACTTTTTTTCCAACCTGTACTTTCTGACCTTTTCGTATCTTCATTCCAAGAACTGCCCTCTGGCCGTCCACATAGACCTTTCCGGATTCGATCAGGCGGTCTGCCTCACGGCGGGAACAGATTCCTGCTTCTGTAATATATTTATTTAAACGGATTTCTTCTTTCACATCAATTGCTCCTAGTATAACATCTGTGTTCTGGTTTCGACAACTTTTCGTTTGTAAAAACATCCTGTCTGTATTAAAATGAATTTAGCGTCGGTGTATGCTTGTTAATATACCTGTTGTGCACCGGCGCTATACATCCTTAAAAGAAAGGACTTTTTGTATGATCATTCTGACACCTGAGACAAAGACCTGCATGTCTCATCTGCTGGCTCATGAGACATTCGATCATTTTTCTTTTATAGAAGGTGAAATTATAACCTTTGGGAAATTTACTATGAGCGGCTTTCTCCAAAAGAGTTTTTTTGACGAACCTCCCAAAGAAGAATATGCTCTCTGGAAACTTTTCAGAGACTACTGCTATTCTATTATCCGTGGAAAACGTACCCCTTTGAGCTTTCGCCTGATCTTTTCTCTCGCCCCGGAAGAAATCGGGAGATTTCTCTCTGACAGCAGACTGGATTTTCCTTTGTCTGATGTCCAGGGACTGTATCTGAATTTCCGGTATGACGGTTCCAAACTCACCTGCACTACCGGAACCTCCTTCCGTCAGTTTATCATGGACAAATCTGTGGAGCAGTCATGGGATAAAAAAGTCCAGGAACTTTTCTTCCAAAACGGGATTCCCTATGAACTGGACAGTTGAAGTAACCTGATACTTATAGCAGGCAAAGCAGGCGGATATCACATCCGCCTGCTTTTTATATCCTCTATTCTTACTTTCCGGCCGCAAGCCTTTTCAGCGTCTGCCGAATTGCTTCCCAGGCCTTTTCAGGGCTCTCAATATCTTTTGTTGCTTCCTCCATGGGACAATTTCCTGTTCCCTGACGATTGCGGATCCTGTCAACCTTTTGCCCGCAGAAGCCGTCAATACCGTAATCAGACAATAGAGCGGCTGCCTTCTTACTCATAACCGACGCGTAGACTTCCTTTACTCCTGCCATCACGTAAAGAAACGCTGCCCCTTTGCCTACTACCTTATCCGCTGCAGAGAACCCTTTCAGATCCTCCCCGGCTTCCAGCCATTCAACTAACGGCAGAACTCCCCGTTTTTCTGTTGTCAGTATCTGTTCCCCTCTGCAGAGAACGCAGGTGTATCTGCTCTTGTCAAGAATTTCTACCGCTCTTCTAAGATCACTGCTCATTTTTTGCCCTGTTATTGATCCAGAATACAAGCAGCGGCAGCAGAGTCCACTGCAGGATCAATCCCGGAAGCCCTGTAACAATGCTGTTCCAGATAACAGGCATCTGGATTCCCTGTACACCCAGCAGAGAAACCCCGGCTACAATTGCAGCTGCACGCACCAGACGTCCTGCAATCTGCACAAGAACTACTTTTGCCAGTACAGGCATACTTACATTTCTAAGAAGACCTGCCGCCAGTCCGTAAACTGCCAGCTCGATCATCATAAACGGAAGCATAGCTGCTCCCGGCATTCCTGACAGCGCAAAGCTTACAAGGGGACCAAACACTCCGGCAACTGCTCCCGCATAAGGTCCTGCCATCAGTCCTGCCAGAATGATCGGAAGATGCATGGGAAGAAATGTCTCTCCAAGTGCTGTACCAAGTCCCGATACCGCTCCCATTACATGAAATAACTGTGGAATTACAACTGCTCCTGCTACCGCTGCAAATGCGGCAAGAGCCTGTGTTTTGAAAGCCAGTTTCGGAAGATCCTTCTGTTTTGTAATAATCGTGTTTGCCATACTTTCTCTCCTTTCCATTTTTGTTCTGTCATCCTCTTCTCTTGTCAAAAGAGTGTCCCATCCGCTTTTATTTTGTCAGCAGCATCATAATGTCATTGCTTCTCTGTACAAAAGCTGTCATCTCTTCCGGGCTTAAAGGCTTATGAGCCAGCATTGCCAGATCATAAAGCTGTTTGCAGATCACCGGAACATTCTCATTATCTTTGTTTTCAACTACAAACTGGACCAGTGGATGGTTGGCATTCAGAGTCAGCGTACTGTCTGTACCGAACATGGACGGATCCATTCCCGTCATACCGTACATTTTCATCATTTCCTGCATACGTCTGCTCTGCTCTGACAGAGTGATCATAGAAGCCACCTTGTCATCTTTCAGTTTTTCAACCTTTACATTCAGTCTATCATTATCCAGAGCTTTTTTAAAGACCTCTGTTAAAGTATCCGCTGTTTTCTGGAAGTTTTCTTTTTCTTCTTCCTTCACTTCTTCCTTTGCAGATTCTGTAATGTCAGCATCGATGCGCTGGAACTGTATATTTTGGTTCCTCTGTTCCAGTTGTGTGATAAACGGAGAGTCGATATTGTGGTTCAGGATCACCGCATCCTGTCCCTGAGTGCGGAACATATTGATATACTGGCTCTGCTGCTGTTCATCTGTCACATAATAGATAGTAGTCTTCGGCTCTTCCTTCTTCTCTTCACCCTCTGTCTCTGCTGTCTCCTCTTTCTGATCCTTCGGGTCGATTAAAGTTCCGCCGTTTTCCTCTACACACTCTTTCAGAGTCATATATTTATGGTCGATATTCTTGAAGAGAATGTAATCCATCATCTTGTCACAGAATTTTTCGTCCTTCAGGCAGCCGAATTTAATAAACGGACTGATATCATCCCAGTATTTCTCATAATTTTCCTTGTCAGTCTTGCACATACCGCTCAGTTTATCAGCTACCTTCTTGGAGATATAATCTGCAATCTTTGTCACAAATCCATCGTTCTGAAGCGCGCTTCTTGATACATTCAACGGAAGATCCGGACAGTCGATCACTCCTTTTAATACCATCAGGAACTCCGGAATCACTTCTTTGATGTTATCAGCAATAAATACCTGGTTGTTATACAGCTTAATGGTTCCCTCAATGGAATCGTACTCTGTGTTGATCTTCGGGAAATAAAGGATACCCTTTAAATTGAAAGGATAATCCATATTTAAATGAATCCAGAAGAGCGGCTCCTTGTAGTCCAGGAACACCTTTCTGTAAAATTCTATATAATCCTCCTTGGAGCATTCATTCGGATGTTTTGTCCAGAGAGGATGGATGTCATTGATCGCAACCGGACGCTTGTTGATCTTTACTTTGTCCTTTGCCGGGGATACTTCTACCATTTCTTTCTCCCCGTTTTCATTTTCCTTCTCTTCCATCTTGGCTTCCTCATGGATCCGTTCTACAACAACGTCATCCTCTTTCAGGTCAGCCTCATCGATCGTCTCATATTCCTGCTCCGCATTGGCTTTGGACAGGAACATTTCCATCGGCATGAAAGAGCAGTACTTCTCCAGAACTTCTCTTACACGATACTCATTTGCAAATTCCAGGCTGTCATCATTCAGGAAAAGAGTAATTTCCGTTCCGACTCCTTCTTTATTTCCGTCTGACATCTCATATTCTGTCCCGCCATTGCTGACCCAGTGCACCGGCACAGATCCTTCCTTATAGGAAAGAGTATCGATATGAACTTCATCAGCAACCATAAACGCTGAATAAAATCCAAGTCCGAAATGTCCGATCATGTCATCTTCCGTTGTTTTGTCCTTGTACTTTTCCAAAAATTCTGTTGCTCCTGAAAAGGCGATCTGAGTAATGTACTCTTCCACCTCATCTGCTGTCATACCGATACCATTATCGATAAATTTCAGTGTCTTTTCTTCCGGATTTACGATCACCTGGATCTGCGGTTTATAATCATCCGCCATCTGATATTCTCCCATCATATCAAGCTTTTTCAGCTTTGTGATGGCGTCGCACCCATTTGAGATCATCTCGCGGACGAAGATGTCGTGATCAGAATACACCCACTTCTTAATGATTGGGAAAATATTCTCACTGCTGATAGATAAATTTCCTTTTTTTGCTGCCATTTATATCACTCCTTATAAATTCTCTTTTTCTCGTCTAAAAAATATGATAATACCCTCTGTTTTAAATGTCAACCAAAAATTAGCACTCTTTTAGTAAGAGTGCTAATAATTCCCTTAAAAATATAAAAATTTCATAAATTTATTCCACGCTCTTTAAGGATTCTACCATATCAATGCGCTTCAGTTTAAAATACATTACCCAGTTTACGAACATGGAAAATCCCCATGTAAAGAGAAGGCTGTACAGATAACTCGGGAAATGGATCACTCTGCCGAACATGATCTCGTCTACCTCCACAGTGACAATAATAAACTGAAGCAGAAGCCGTCCAAGCCCCATTCCCGCAAGGGCTCCTATCAATGTGAGAAGAATATTCTCCCGGTATACATAGGAAGCCACCTCTATGTCATAAAATCCCAGTACTTTGATGGTTGCAAGTTCCCGTTTTCTTTCTGTAATATTAATGGTATTCAGATTATAAAGTACTACAAAAGCCAGCATTCCGGCCGATATGATCAGTACAACAATGACCAGATTTAAACTTTGAAGCATATCATCCAGCCTGCCTTCTATACTGGTAGTGTAACTGATATTCAGCACATTTTCATTGTCCAGAAGACGGCTTCCGATCTGTTCCGCCTGATCTTCTTTTCCATCCTTCAGTTTCACAAGGACTCCATTATATTTTGCCTGTGCTCCAAATAGCTCCTCATAATATTCCGGTGACAGATAAATGTAATGTCCTATATAATTTTCACTGATAGCCTCTACCGTCACTTCCTTTTCACCAAGACCGTTATCTTCCAGCTTCACGGTATCTCCGATTTCCACGCCAAGGGCTTCCGCCGCTTTTTCTGTCAGGATAGCTCCCTCGTCTTCCAGCGTATAGGATTCTGATGAGGTTCTGCTTCGGAATGTAAGGAAATCCTCAATATGTTCTGTACTTTCCGGTACTGTAAGATAGACATCCAGAGTTTCACTGTCTGATTTCACCTCCAGATTCTGCATCCGGACCTGGAGTTCTCCGTCTACAGCCTTTTCGTCCTTTACCGCATTTACGATCTCATCTTTTTCCTCTGCAGATAACCCATCATCATAGTAAACTGCGGCATCATAATGCTGAATCTCCTGATATTGCAGATCCGGGACCTCAAAAATGCTGTCCTTCAGCCCAAAGCCCACTACCATCAGAGCCATGCAGCCTCCTATACCAAACACTGTCATAAAAAACCGTTTTTTATAGCGGACCAGATTTCGTATAGAAGATTTCCACGTAAAATTCAAATGCCGCCAGATCAGTCCCACTCTCTCCAGAAGAATCCTCTGACCCTGTTTTGGCGCCGGAGGACGCATCAGCTGGGCCGGAACACTTGCCAGTTCTTTATAACAGGCCATAAGTGTTGCCGCAAGAGTACAGAGCACAGCGATCAAAGTTGCCTGCAATGCATAGCTCATGTGATAGGGCACAAGGATATCGGGAATATGCTGATACATGATCTTATAAGCATATATGATGATCCACGGAAAGATCTTTTCTCCCAAAAGTACACCGACAATACTGCCGCCCAGAGTAGCTGTCAGGGCATATGTAATATATTTCCCCGCAATGGCCAATTTGCTGTATCCAAGAGCTTTCAGTGTCCCGATCTGGATTCTCTGCTCCTCCACCATTCTCGTCATAGCAGTAAGACTGATAAGCGCAGCTACCAGAAAAAATACAGCCGGAAATACCTGCCCGATAGCTCTCATCCTGTCGGCGTTGTCCCCGTATCCGTCATACTCCGCCAGTGCGCTGCTCCTGTCCTGCACATACCATTCAGGGTTTTCGATCTTTTCTATTTCTGCTCTGGCATCGGCGATTTCCTGCTTTGCCTCCTCAAGCTGTCTCTCACCGTCCGCAATCTTTGCTTCTCCGTCTGCGATCTGCTGCGCTGCCTCAGCTGCCGCCTTCTCATATTCGGACCATCCGTCCTGAATTTCTTTTTCACCGGATGCCAGTTCGTTTTTCCCTGACTGAAGAGTTTTTTCCTGACCGTTTAGCATCTCCCACGCTGCATCAATCTGGGCCTGCCCGGCATCGATCTGTCTTTTCGATGCATCCAGCTCCTCTCTTGCCTGCTTAAGCTGAGCCTCGCCATCCCGGATCTGGTTCCCGGCTTCTATAAGTGCCTGTTCACCGGATATCAGCTGCTGCTCCTTTTCAAGAAGCTGCTGCTCTCCCGCTGCCAGCTCCTGTTCCTTCTTCTCAAGATCTGCAAGCTGACTTTCCAGAGCCGCGATCATTGTATTGAGAGCCTCTTCACTTTCAATGCCCTGTCCCTGCATCTGTACGGTCAGAGCATCTTTTTGCTGATTCCATCCGGCAAGGCTTTCTTCCAGGCCGGCTTTTACAGAATCCCACTGTTCCAGAAATTCTGTCTCCTCCTGTGTCCTTTCCTCCTCCGGAATCTTCAGGATTTCTTCATAATGCACCGCGCCTTCTTCCATCTGTCCTGTAACCTGGTCAATATTATCCTGGCAGGTTTGAAGAGCAGCCTGCAGCTGCTTCAACGGTTCCAGAGATGAGTTGATCTCGCCCTTTCCCTGTTCCAGCAATTCTTTTTGCTCATCCAGCTCCTGTTTTTGCCTGGCAATTTCCTGCTTCGCCCCGGTGATCAGAGGCATTTTCTGATTGTATTCTACAAGATAAGCTGCCCTTGCGCTCTGCAGCTCGCTTTCTTTTTGCTCCAGCTGTGCCGCACCGCTTTCATATTGTTGTTTCCCTTCATCCAGCGAAGCCTGTTGGGAAATCAGTTCCTGCTTTCCTGACTTAAGCTGGGCTTCCCCATCTGCAATCTGCTGCCTGGACTGCTCGAGAAGCTCCTGGGAATCCTCCAACTGTTTTCTGGCGTCTGCAAGCTCTTTTGCAGCCGTGCTTTTAGAATCTTCCAGTTCCTTCCGTGCATCCACAAGGGTTTTTGATTCCTCGTCTACCGTCTGCTGTGCGTCGTCCACTTCTTCGTAGGCCTCATCCATAATATCCTGTCGCCGCACTTCGCACCTGGCGTCGGCAATTTCTTCCAGACGGTCTGCCGTTTCAGAAACAACTGTTTCATATTCGTCGGTAAATGCCGTCTCATCGGCCGCTCCTTCCACCCGGACATAAGCCTCCGAGTAGATATCCATACAAAAACTCTCTTCCGGCACCGCAATAAAACCACTGACTTCGCCGTTTCCTACCGTACTGCTGCCTCTCCCGAAGGAAATATAAAGAGGGCTGTTTCCGATTCCCACAATTTCATAAGTATCTGTTGTGAGAGTATCCGAAAGAGGGTCGTCGCTTCCGGAGGAAACTGTGATGGTATCCCCCACTTTGTACCCTTCGCTGGCTGCAAAGTCCTCATCTAAAAGACACTCTCCCTCTTTTTGAGGGAGCTGCCCTTCCGCTACCTGCACATCATTAAAATTTTCCTGTATGGACATGACATGGACAACCTTTTCCGTATCTCCCACGGAACAGAGCACATCCGTACTGTAGGCTCCTTCTGCCGCCTCAACGCCTTCCGTCTTTTCTATTTCTTCAATATCATCTTCCGTAAGCCCCATCGTTCCCATGACTTTAATGTCCATCAGATGTTCCTTGTCAAAATAGGCATCACCGGAAACTCTCATACTGGGTTCGGAAGATCGGATTCCCGCATAGAAAGCAACTCCCAGCGCTACAATGAAAAAGATAGAAA
The DNA here is from genome assembly GCF_037273965.1 of Claveliimonas sp. Classification (NCBI taxonomy): domain Bacteria; kingdom Bacillati; phylum Bacillota; class Clostridia; order Lachnospirales; family Lachnospiraceae; genus Claveliimonas; species Claveliimonas sp. The sequence continues at coordinate 21,918 of NZ_JAYAZJ010000075.1, forward strand.
TAAAACGGCCCCGGGACTTTTTGATCTCCATGAAGAAGTCCTTATGTAACATATTCCTTTTTTTCTTCATACAATCCCTACCATTCTATCGTTTCTACCGAAACCGGATGGGGGTTTTCCACGATTTCTTTTGTCTTTCCGTTTTTAATCTTGATCACGCGATCCGCCATAGGCGCAATTGCCGAATTATGCGTGATAAGAATCACTGTCATTCCTCTTTGGCGGCAGGTATCCTGCAGTAATTTTAAAATCGCCTTTCCTGTATTGTAATCCAGAGCACCTGTAGGCTCATCGCACAGCAAAAGTTTGGGATTTTTAGCCAGCGCCCGGGCGATGGAAACTCTCTGCTGCTCTCCTCCGGAAAGCTGCGCCGGAAAATTATCCACCCGCTCTCCTAAGCCTACATGCTGCAGCACTTCTCTTGCATCCAAAGGGTCTTTGCAGATCTGCAGCGCCAGCTCCACATTTTCCAATGCGGTAAGATTGGGGATCAGATTATAAAATTGAAAAACAAATCCAATATCATCTCTTCTATAGGAGATCAGTTCCTTTCCGCTGTATTTTGTAATATCATTTCCGTCGATCCACACCTCGCCCCCGGTGGCTGTATCCATTCCGCCCAGTATGTTCAGCACCGTGGTCTTTCCGGCACCACTTGGTCCAACTACAACTGCAAATTCGCCTTTTTTTATCTGGAAGGAGATCCCATCTGCTGCTGCAATATCTACTTCTCCCATATGGTATATTTTTTTTACGTCTTTCAAAGAGACAAATTCAGGCATAAAGTACCTCCTGTGGATAATGTTCTCCCGAACTGAAATTTTACATTGTATGCAGTTATTATATCACTTATAATAGAAATTGTAATGTTCTGTATTGGAAGTTTATAAGATTTTAAGAATGGAGTGGTACAATGGAAAAAGTAGAATTTGTGAAAGCACAAAGTGACGAAGACATCCGCCGGGTTGCGGTTCTTGCCGAAGAAATCTGGCATGAACATTTCACAGATATTATCGGAGAAGCACAGGTGAATTATATGGTAGAAAAATTTCAGTCCTATCCGGCTCTTAAAGCGCAGATTGCCGACGGGTATGAATATTATCAGATCATGTGTGGCGGGCAGCTGGCAGGCTATACCGGGGTACATCCGGAAGATGGCAGACTCTTTTTAAGCAAGCTTTATCTGCACAGAGATTTCCGCGGAAAACATTTAAGTACAAAAGCCTTTCATTTTCTCACAGAACTCTGCCGTAAAAGAAATCTTTCTTCGATTTGGCTCACCTGTAACAAACATAATGATCATACACTAAAAGTATATGACCATCTCGGTTTTCATACTATCCGCTCCGAAAAGAATGACATTGGAAACGGTTTCTATATGGATGACTATATTATGGAATATTCCGTGACAGGATAAATGAAAAATAAATTACTGTGCCTCTCTTCCGATCAGATGATCAAGGCTGATCTCAAAAACATCAGCAATGCGGCACAGCATAAAAATATCCGGAACACGTTTATTATTTTCATAAGATGACAGGGAAGTACGGTCCACACCTATCTTTTCTGCCATCTCTTTTTGTTTCAGACCGTGCTCTGTTCTGAATTTACGGATCCTGTTTCCGATTTTATATGGTTCTGTCATTTTTACTGGTTCCTTTGTCCCTCTTACAGATTTTCTTTCAGATTTGACTTCATATCAGCAATCATCCGGTTAATGATCTTCAATTCCCTTCCGTTGCAATTCTCCAACTGTTCCATGATCTCACTCTGATAAATCTTCGCCGATTCTGTCAGGCTGTCACATAAAAGACAGTCCGTTGTGACCTGGAGTGCATTGGCTGTTTTAACCAGAAAATCTACGCTGAGTTTCCTGCTGCCATTTTCCACATGGCTGATATGGGGAACAGAGTACTCTATCTCATAAGATAATTCCTGCTGTGACATATTCCGCTGCTTCCGCGTTTCTTTGATCCGCTGTCCAAGCTTTGCATAATCCATAGCACTACCTCCGTCAGTCGTATTCTTATTTTATTGGAAAGTCTTCATTTTTAACATGCACTGTAAGGATAATGCTATGCTTATAGTTTAAATATTGTAAAATTTTTTTCGTTTAAAAATTAACGGGAGACGTAGTAAAGTTAAACTTTGCTACGTCCCCCGTTTACGTTTTAACAATCTGTCCAGCAAAGGCAGAAGGGCTGCCGCTGCTGTCACCGCCGCTCCTGCTCTTTTTCCCGGCGTATGATAGATCAGCTCTATCTCATGTTGTCCGGCTGTCACTTTGGCTCCGGTGAATCCTTCATTTACTTTCTGAACAGTTGTTTCTTTGCCGTCTATGCGTATTTCAAAATTTTCGTCATACGGAATGGATGTGATCAGCCATCCGTCTTTCTCTGTATGAAAACTCCCTTTCAGACTGTCTCCGTCCTTTTGAAGCTGTAATCCTGCATCTTTCCACCAGGCCGTATCCTCTTCTTTTGGGCTGGCATACCATGCCCGGATATCAGAAATCTCATAATCTCCCTTGCCTAATTCAATTTCCAGACTGTCGGTCTCCTCTGTCAGACTGCAGGTGTAACAGAATGTTGTATTTCCATTATAATAAACAGCGCTTTTCGCTGTAAGTTTATTTTTCTCACCCTGTACTGTAACCGAAACATCAGAAGACCGGCGGTTATTTTTTACATCAAAAGAAATAAAAAGAAGGCTGTCATTCTTTTCTCTTTCCGTCAGGGGAAGGGTAATTTTCTCTGTCTTATCTGACTGTATGTGAAAGCTGTCCTGAAATCCTGTCAGATCAGCTTCCCGCATAGTTCCTGCCATTTCTTTTGCATCGGTATCCTCTGACCCCTCTCCTGCCACAGCGCAGTTTTGGAGCGCCATCTGTTTTTCCTGCCAGGAAAGATTGTGAAAGTCCTCTTCTGATATAACCTGGTCTGTTACATAGCCCACCGGAAGCACATCTTCATTTTCATAAATGCAGGTGCCGTTTATGGTATCGATCAGCTGATATCCCTCCGGTGCCTCCGCACCGCTCCCTTCTCTTACGATCAGATACCGTACTCCCATTATTTTCAAAAATAACGGATTATTTGATAATTCCTGCATAAGAAGATTTCTTGTGGGCCTGCTTAACTGAAGTTCTTCTTCCCGAAATGCCTTGTAATCAGGATTTGTCACCGACGAATAGCAGGAAGTTACATTCTGTCCCGGGACCAGGATATCATTGTCCGCCGCCTTATTCTGTTCTGCGGTTCCTCTTGTCTCTGTCCGGTAAAGCCCGTCCTCTTTTTCCAGCACCTTCTTCACTGCTTCTGTCACGTCATCGCTCTCATATTCTTCCATCCACGCTTCTGTCACAAGTTCTTTCTTCGTCAGAGAAATCTGCAAAAAACAGCTGCAGCACATTGTCAGAAGAATCCCGGTACACACAGCCCTTTTCCAGATTTTCCATCCTGCCAGCAGCGCCGCCCCCATCAGGATCATATCCGACAAAAGCACATATATTTCATAAGTATCATATTTTGATGATCTGACATATTGTACGCCTATAATAAGAAAAATTGCCGCCGCCCCGAATCCTGCCGCCAGTTTTCTCGGCGCTATCACTCCTTTTTTGAACCGGACAAGGAAAGATGCTGTCAGATAACTGACCAGTGGAAGGAAGGGAATAAACGCCTTTTCTCTAAGATAGAGAGTACCGTTCAAAATCCAGTCAAAAACCGGAAACAGCAGCAGAACGGTAAGTGACACTGCCATATATTTCTCCCGGCTTCTCCGGTAAAACAGACTTATCGCGATCACGATCACCGCTGCCGCTGTAAGTCCCATTCCATAAGGATGGTATAGAATCTTGTCCAATTCGATCTCCGGCAGGAAAAGCTCCTTCCAGGATACGCTGCTGCCTTCGCTCCTGCCTGCCAGCATGGCACAGCAGGTAGGGACAAGATAAAAAAAGGACAAAAGCCCCCCAAAAAACGCCGGATAAAACTGATGCCACAAAGATTTTATCAAAACTGCCGGGGAGGATGCCCACTCCTTTTTCCATCCGCACAGTCCGTAAAGAACCAGAGCGGCTACACCTCCCAGGGCAAAATAAAAATTGTTCAGCACCATCCCCAATACGCCCAGCGTCACAAAGGCATACTTTCCGGTACGGCAGTATCTGTCATATCCAATCAGTGCAAGAAACAAAAAAGGCAGATAACTGACAAACATAAACTGCATGGAGGAATGATAAATAACCGGTCCCGCAAGAACAACTGCAATGGAAGCAAAAAAACTTTCCTCTTCCTTAAACTGATTCCCCTTCAGCCAGACATAACACAAAATCCCGTCTGTAATCTGTTCCAGGACCGCCAGGATCTGAAGGTAATCTGTCATTTCAATAAAGGGCAGCAGGTAGGACAAAAGATACAATGGGTTATAAAGGCCGTAGTAAGCGAAATTGTAAATATTCTGTCCGCCGCCAAGCTCCATGGAAAAATCCGGAAAAAGATTTCCCGTCTCGTAAAATCTCTGTCGGAAATATTCCGGAAATACACTGTGCTGCGAAAGCCAGTCTACTTTAGAACCTGCCAGGTATCCGCCGCTTATTTTCAGAAGGTATACTATGATTGGTATCGCTGTAAGTATCAAGGGAAATAAGATTTTCCTTTTGTCCCTGCATCTGATCTTCTTCATCACTGGAACTCCTTAATAAATAAATTGGCCTGCGTTTAATCTCCATATAGGCTCTGGCAAGATATTGACCGATAATGCCCAGGCACAGAAGCTGTATGCCTCCGATCAGAAAGATCACGCACATCATGGCAGGCCAGCCTGCCACCGGATCGTGCCAGAACAGATTCTTGATAACAAGGAATACGATCATAAAAAACGCAATACCGCAGAACAGAATGCCGCCGTAAGACGCCGCTGACAAAGGAAGAGTGGAAAAGCCCAGTATCCCATCCAGGGAATATTTAAACAACTTAAAAATAGACCACTTTGTGTCTCCGGCTGCTCTCTCCACATTGTGATAAGGCAGCCACTTTGTCTTAAATCCCACCCAGCCGAACAATCCTTTTGAGAAGCGGTTGCACTCGCTTAAAGCCAGGACCGCATCCGTCATCTTTCTTGTCATCATACGGAAATCTCTGGCTCCTTCTTCTATTTTTACTTTTGAAATCCGATTGATACATTTATAAAAAGAGGCCGACAAAAAGGAACGGATTTTTTTCTCACCTTTTCTGTCCTCTCTCCGGGTGGCAACACAGTCATACTCCCCTTTTCTCAAAGTCTGATACATTAAGGGAATATATTCCGGCGGATCCTGCAAGTCTGCATCCATCACAGCCACATAATCTCCCCTTGCCGCCTGAAAGCCTGCATACATTGCCGCTTCTTTGCCGAAATTTCTGGAAAAGGACAGGTAGCGCCATTTTTCATTTCTTTTGTGAAATTCCATAAGCAGCGAAAGCGTCCTGTCAGTAGAGCCGTCGTCCACAAAAATAAGCTCTACTTCAGCCCTCTGCATTTTATCTATGATCTTTCCCATTTCTTCTATATAAACAGGAAGCACCTCTTCTTCGTTAAAGCAGGGAACAACGATGCTGATTAAAGGTTTGTTTTCCTCACGCATAAAAAAGACTCCTTTCCATGAATATCTGTTATTAAGTGTACACTTAATTTGTGATAATTAATGAAAAGAAGTCTTAAAAATTTTTAAAGATTTATTTATAAGCTGTTTATAAATTTCAGGAAGGCCTTTCGTCCTTCTTCTGTGCACTTGTAGACGCCCGCATCCTCCAGAACATGAGTAAATACAATGCCAACTTCCTCTTTCAGGATATCCATTACATTGTCTCTGGAAATATTTTCATATTTCGGAAGGAAGGATTTTACCCAATTAGCATGTTTTTCAATCTTCTCATTGCTCTGGATTTCTTTTCCTTCTGCAATATACTCTGCCAGAATCTCCAACTCTTCCTTCAGTCTGGACGGAAGGACCGCAAGTCCCATTACCTCAATAAGACCGATATTTTCTTTCTTGATATTATGGTACTGTGCATGAGGATGATATACGCCGAGAGGATGCTCCTCTGTGGTAATATTGTTCCTCAATGTCAGATCCAGCTCGAACATCTCCCCATGTTTTCTTGCAATCGGAGTGATCGTATTGTGAGGAGTCCCCTCTGTATGCGCATAGATAAAGGCTCCATCATCCGTATAATTTCTCCATGCCTGAAGCACATGATCCGCCAGGTCGATCAGGCGTTTCTCATATTTACTGCGGATACGAAGTACGGAAAGAGGCCATTTCACAATCCCGGCCTCCACATCCTCATATCCCGGTATGTAAACCGGTATTTCAATAGGTGCCTTTGCCATTGCGAAAGTATAGTTACCGCCCTGGAAATGGTCGTGGCTTAAAATGGAACCTCCAACGATCGGCAGATCCGCATTCGATCCGAGGAAATAATGAGGAAACTGTTTTACAAAGTCAAACAGTTTGACAAACGCATCCCTGTCTATCTTCATCGGCACATGCTGACCGTTAAATACGATACAGTGCTCATTATAATATACATAAGGAGAATACTGAAATCCCCAGCGGGTTCCGTTGATAGTCAGAGGAATGATGCGGTGTGTCTCCCTTGCCGGATGATCCGCGCGTCCTGCATATCCTTCATTTTCCATACAGAGCTGACATTTCGGATAGCTGACTGCCTTTGCTGCCCCTGCTGCCGCAATTGCCTTTGGATCTTTCTCCGGCTTGGACAGATTGATGGTAATATCGATCTCTCCATAAGGGGAATCCACTTTCCACTTCATATCCTTTTTAACCCGGTATCTCCGTATATAATCACTGTCCTGACTGAATTTGTAGAAAAATTCTGTCGCAGCCTCCGGTGACTTTTCATATTCCTTCCAAAATTCCTGCTGTACCTGTGCCGGTCTTGGAAGCAGGCAGTTCATAAGCTTCGTGTCAAACAGATCCCGGAAAACAACGCTGTCTTCTACAAGTCCTCTTTCTTTCGCTTCCTCAAGAAGCCCTGCTAAGATTTCTTCCAGATCCAGGTTTTCCATATCTGTTTCCACATCTTCATAATTGTTCTCCCCAAAAAGATCAAGAAGCAGATTTGTTGTGTAAACTCTCTCACATTCCGGAGTCAGTCCGGTCTTTATTCCATATTCTACTAATTTTTTTATATTCTCATAAAGCATAACTCTTTCCTCCTAAATTGCTCTGCCTCTTCCCTATGACAGGCGGTGTGCGCCATCTCCGATATCTACCACGTAAATTTCTGCTTTCTTATGGCATTTTTCCTGATAGCCTTTCTGCACTTCTTCGATAAAAGTATCCACTGCCTCATTTTTCACAATGCTGACTGTACATCCGCCGAATCCGCCTCCGGTAATACGGGATCCGATCACTCCCGGTATCTTCCATGCCAGCTCTACCAGCACATCGATCTCCTCGCATGAGACTTCGTAATCATCTCTTAAAGAAATATGAGATTCATTCATATATTTTCCAAACTGCTCTACATTTCCTGCTTTCAAAGCTGCTTCTGCATGAATGGTACGCTGATTTTCGTATACCGCATGTTTCGCTCTCCGGCGGCACACATCTTCTTTGATCGCTTCCTTATATTTTTCAAATTCTTCCTCTGTCAGATCACCCAGAGCCTGAATGTCTGTCACCTCTTTCAGCTCTTTTAAAGCCCTCTCGCACTCATTTCTCCTGTCGTTATACGCGGAGTCTACCAGGCTGTGCTTTACCTTGCTGTTAGTGATCACGATCTTGGCGTCTTCCAGTTTCACCGGAGCATATTCATATTCCAGTGTGTTGGTATCAAGAAAGATCGCATGGTCTTTCTTTCCCATTGCACTTGCGAACTGATCCATGATTCCGCAGTTGCATCCATTGAAATTGTTTTCGGAATACTGTCCGATCAGCGCAATGTCCGGAAGGGAAACCTCAAATCCATACAGATCCTTCAGCATTACCCCTGTCAGCACCTCCAAAGATGCAGAAGAAGAAAGTCCTGAACCGTTTGGAATATCTCCGTAGATCAACACATCCATCCCGCAGTCCATCTGGTATCCTCTTTCCTTAAAAGCCCACAAAACTCCTTTTGGATAATTGGTCCATCCTGCTTTTTTGTCAGGTACCAGATCATTTAAGTCTGACTCCACAATCCCTATGCTCTCAAAATTCATGGAATAAAACCGCAGTTTACTGTCCTGTCTCTTTCTTGCCACTCCATAGGTTCCCAGTGTCAGGGCACATGGAAATACATGACCTCCATTGTAATCCGTATGCTCTCCAATCAGATTGACACGTCCGGGTGCAAAATACATGCGGATGTCTCCGCCGTCTCCATATTTCCCGATAAATGCACTGTATAATTTCTCTTTCATTTTTTCACACACCTCTCTCATTGCTTGGCCCACAATACCCTTGCTTTTACGTTGCTACCATTATAAATTTTTCCCGCCGGAAATACTATAAACATCATGGTCAAAACTATAAAAATATTGCGTTTTTACAGAATCAGCCCATAATGTTTCATTGACTGCCAGATAGCCTCCTCTTCCACTGCAGGCGCAATGTATTCTGCATAGGGATCAAGAACCGGATCATGAACACCCATGGCAATTCCATGTCCTGCGTACCGGAACATAGCCAGATCATTGCTGCTGTCTCCGAATGCATAGGAATCTTCCCTGCCGATTCCGAATTTTTTTAAGACCACTTCCATGATCGTTGCTTTGGAATACCCTTTCATAATACATTCATAAGTGTGATTCCCCCGGTCCAGGATTTCCAGATAATCTGACAGAAAATCAAAGAACTCTCTGCTGTTGCTGTGCTCATCCTCATAGGCAAAAAGCTTATCGTAAGCGCAGCCGCCCTGCTCAATACAGCGTTCCAGACCAAGTCCTCTGTTATTCATATATTTCCTTGTATTTTCCAGGCTGTCAAAGCGGGAGATACGTGAAGAAAAATACACATCGTCCTTTCCTTCATACAAAGCGTCTACCCTGCATTCCTGCGCTTTTTTCACAATCGCATCCGCAGCCTTTCCATCCAGGTGCTTTTCAAAGAAAATCTCCTCTTCAAATTCTCCATAAATCCCGCATCCGCATAAAAATCCGTGCACCGGAAGTCTCTTCAGTTCTTCCGGAATACTGCAGATCGTGCGCCCGGTATTAACAAAGATCAAATGCCCCTTTTTCTTTGCCTCCTCCAGTGCGTGTACTGCACTCTCCGGGATCTGGTGCGTCACTTCACTCAACAGAGTTCCATCTATATCAAAAAACAATGCTGCTCTTTTCATCTTGCCTTTTCAGTTCCTTTCTCCCATTTCCACATATCATATCCGGCGGTCCACAGATAAAACTTCTCCGTTTTCACAAGTGTACCATGAGAGCCTTATATTGACAACTGTTCAAAAGAGTGAAGCAAAGGAGACATGCAATAATATTGTTTATAATGCTGCAAATGAAAAACCTTTTTTAACTACACAAGTTTACTTTCCCCGGTACATTGGATATAATATAAGCAAAGATAAAGAAAACTTGAGTTCTAAAGAATAGAAAGGGTGAATTATATGAATTTGGCAAAAATCTCTGCAAACGGTCAAATCACTGTGCCGGTAGAAATCAGACGGCAACTTGGTCTAAAATCCGGCGATAAAATTCTGTTCCTCCAAAATCAAAATGGAGAGATCGTTGTCAGCAACGCCTCCGCTGCGGCTATCCGCAAAGCGCAAGCGGCCTTTACCAGAGCCGCCGAAGCGATAGGTGTATCCAATGAAGATGATATTCAAGCGCTTGTAGACAAAGCACGTTACGGAAAGGAAGGGTAAAATGCGGATATTGATAGATACAAACATTTTGTTTTCCGCATTGGTTTTTCCCCGTTCCAAACCCGCGCGGGCTTTGCTTTACATCGCAGACAATCACGAAATCGTCTTGTGCGATCGCAATATTGCGGAGCTGCGGAATATCCTCGGACGGAAGGCTAATATTTGTGCGTATTTATCCCATATAATCACTTTGTAGTGCTTCTGCCAAATTGCATTTCAGAATTTTTTTGCTCCCTATATAATATGCCAGTGTAACAAAGCCAAAAATCGCCGCGATAAAAATTATGATAGGAACAATCGGAACCACTGACAAAAACTCCATTGGATTCAGATAACTTGCCGTTATCATAAACCAGACAAACAATACAGTGACCGGCAACGTAATCAGGACAGGACGTCCTGCAATAACAAGGGCCTCAATTTGAAATATTTTACGCATACCTTCCGGCGTCATACCGATAGACATATACCTCGCAAACTCTCTTTTCCGTTGCCGGATAAACCCCAACGTGTTGGAAAAGACATTGGCAATTCCAATCAGAGCAAGTAATGCACACAATGCCCCAATAATCAGCTTATAGCCATTTAGCATCGTGTCATTGTCTATTTTTTCCTGAACACGGTTTTCTATCTCAAACATAAATTCATGCTCCAGGATATTTGTCAATTCCGTTTCTATCTCATTCAATTCAGTTAAGGTTCTATCTTTCGTGTCCAGTACGCGGATATATGTGTCTTGCTCTGCATTCCCAATCACTTCTTTGATCTGTTTCCACGATGAAACTGAAAGGAACTGAGCCAACACATAGTTATCGTATTCTTCTCTTAAAACCGGCGGTTCCTGTGTATAGCCCAAAACAGGGGCTGTGACAGCAGTTGCCGCGTCATCACAATTTTGTAAGATGATGGTGTCCTGTTCCTCAGTTAAAAACGGAACATATTCTTTGTACCTAAAATTGCTGTTTACGCTGTCCCAGATACGGTTCAGAATCACACTCCCTGTCCCTGACGGAGAAACGCCGATCTGCTCACAGTATGCAGCAAAGCTGCTGTCATCCATAATGACAATAGGGACCTGGATAGTATAGGTGTCATCGGCAGCACTGACAGAGTTTCCGGCCAACTCCTCTATCCCTCCCAGACTTTCCACTTTCTTGCTGATGGCCTCCGTGGGAACAGAACTATAAGCCTCCGCCTTTTGATAAATCACGCTGTCTGTACCATCCAGCGCATGGATTTCATCTTCGTAAGTAAAATCCTCTATCGGAGTGTCTTTTACGGTTGCCATGACATCCCAAGCGTCCTGATATCGTTCAAAATACGTATGGTTCGTGCTGATTCCTGAAAGAGTAAAGAAGCACAGCATGAGTGTAAAGCCCAGGAAGGAAAGGGTTAAGGACAACGTAGAGGTTCTTAAGGCTTTCTTCTGCGCCTTCAGCGCATTGCCGGCCAATTCGCCTTCTACTCCAAACAGCCGTGCAAGGATACGAGACTTTTTCCTACGTTTTAGCTGCAACTCGTCTATATTTTTAATAGCTTCCAGCGGAGTCAGCTTGCTTAGTTTTCTGGCTGGCAGCCATGCGGAAATCAACACTGTCAGAACAGATACCAGGATTGTGATGACAAATACGAGAGGATGATAAGTAAATACCGCATCATGCCTGCCCACAATGCCATCCGCAAGGACATTTACAATCTGTATAGTTCCGAAAGTCAAGGCAATCCCGATAAAACTTCCGAGCAAAATTGGGATGGCACAGAGAACAGCCACCTCCTGCAAAAGGCAGGTACGAATTTGTCCCGGCGTTGCCCCTATACTGGAAAAAATACCAAATTGATGAACACGGGCGTTCATGGATACGGCAAAGGAGTTATGAATAATCAAAACCAAAGATACCGATACAAGCAGAAGCACAGCCAAATAAAAGGCCAGCAATAAGGGAGGGCTGGCATCCTGTGGATCATGGATAAAATATGTTGACAACAGCGATTCATGATACGCCACGGAACTGTCAGGGACTCCCAGTTTCTGAGCAATCAAGGGCATATCCTGATATACTGTCCTCATGTTGTAAAAGCAAATATCAATTACAAGGGTTTGCCCATCCGATAATTCTTCATTGACAGCAGCGGTTTTCACATTGGCAAAGTGTTCAATGTCGAATACCGCATTTTCTTTAAATGTTCCTGTAATACGACCTTGCCAGTTTCCTTCTTCCAGGACAATGGATTCTATCTCGTAATTCCAGAAATTGTAGAACAAGCCACACAGCAAAGACAGAAACAAAGCCGAAATAAACGCGGCAACAAGGACGGATAAGCTGGAGGCACGATTCTTTTTTATAAATCCGATTGAATAGTCTTTCCACATATCCTTCACCGACCTTTCTGATCGCTGATGATTTTCCCATCCTCTATGGTTATAATGCGATCTGCTTCTAAAGCAACCTTTTCGTCATGGGTAATCAACAGAATAGTCTGGTTCAGGTTGCGGTTTGACAATTTCAATAGATCAATAATTTCTTCTCCGTTTTTCCGATCAAGGTTCCCTGTTGGCTCATCAGCAAGTAAGAGGGCAGGGCGATAGATCAAAGAACGGGCAATGGCCGCGCGCTGTTGCTGCCCGCCCGATAATTGGTTGGGAAGAAAATCCAGCTTATCTTCAATACCTAGCGAACGGACAATCTGGTCAAAATATTCCTGGTTGGGTTTCCGTTTATCTAACATGAGCGGCATAAGGATATTTTTTCGGACGGTAAGCGTTGGAATCAAATTATAAAACTGATAGACCAGCCCCACTTTTCTACGCCTGAAAATCGCTGCCTGTGTTCGGTTCATCTTGGATATATCTGTTCCTTCTATCACTACTTTTCCCTCTGTGGGCTTATCCACACTGCCTAAAATATGCAGCAAGGTAGATTTCCCTGAGCCAGACGCACCCACGATTGCCACAAATTCTCCTTTTTGGATGGAAATGTCAATATGATCCAGAGCCACGACCTGATTATTTCCAGCGCCATATACCTTTCGTAAATTTTCACACTTTAGTATTTCCACGTCGCTTTCTCCTTTCCACTGTTTGCCGTGCGTTCCACGGCATCAAGGTATACCCGCAGGGTGTTTCTGTACTGCAGTTTATCTTGCGTACAGTATAGCAAAGTAAAGTGACATTTCAGTGACTGTACAGC